>NZ_JBSSLX010000036.1:0-39560 GCF_053890995.1 Micromonospora sp. I033
TGGCCGCCGTCGGGTACGTCCTCTGGACCGTGGTCGGCGGGGCACTGCGCCGGACCACCCGCGCGGTGCCCACCCAGCGCGCCCGGCGTACCGCCGAGGGCACCGCCCGTGAGGTGGTGGCCGCGCTGGACGCCGGCCTGGAGGAGCTGGACGACCGCTCCACCGACCCGCGCACCGCGGTGATCGCCTGCTGGGTCCGGCTGGAGGAGGCCGCCGAGGAGGCCGGCGTGCCGCGGCGCGCCGGGGACACCCCCACCGACCTGGTGAGCCGGCTGCTGCGCGGCGACCCGGCGGCCGGCGTCCCGGCGATCGCCAGCGCCGACGTGCTGGACGGCTTCGCACACGTCTACCGCGAGGCCCGCTACGCCACCCACACCGTCGACGAGCGGATGCGCGACCAGGCCCGGGCCGCCCTGCGCCGGCTGCGCGGCGAGCTGACAATGGTGGCCACCGGCGGGGAGATGACGCCGTGAGCACGAGCATCGACGACCTGCTCTCGTCCGCCGAGGACCCCGCCGAGGAGTCCCGGCGGCCCGGTGGCGGGCGGGCCCGCTGGGTGCTGCGGACCCTCGCGGTCACCGCCGCGATCGTGGTGGTGGTCGTCGTCGGGCTGCGCGCGGTCGGCCTCCAGGTCTCGCTCTGGATCATCGTGGCGGGCGTGCTCGCCGTGCTGGCCGTCCGCCGGGTGACCGCCGCGCTGTCGCCTCCGCCGCCGTCCCGGGCCGGCGTCCGCGCCCCGGCCGGCGAGGAGCCCGGCACCTGGAACTGGGCCGCCCGGGACGCGCTGCGCGCCGCGATCAACGGGTGGGAGCGCCCGCTCGACTGGTGCTCCGACAACCGGGAGCGGTTCACCGACCGGGTGCTGCCCCGCCTCGGCGACCTGGCCGACGAGCGGCTGCGCCAGAAGCACGGCGTCACCCGCGAGTCCGACCCGGTCCGCGCCCGCGCCCTGCTGGGCGAGTCGCTGTGGACGTTCCTCGGCACCCCCGCCCGCCGCCCCCCGACGCCGCGCGACCTCGCGGCGATCGTCGCCGAACTGGAGAAGTTGTGATGAACGACGTGGACCGGAGCATGCCCCCCGCCGAGGTCGGCCGGCTGGCCCGGGCGGTGCTGGACGCGGTCGGCACCGTCGTGGTCGGCAAGCGGGAGGCGTTGGAGCTGGTCCTGGCCGGCATCCTGGCCGGCGGCCACGTGCTGCTGGAGGACCTGCCCGGCCTGGGCAAGACGCTCACCGCGCGGTCGTTCGCGCAGGCCCTCGGGCTCGACTTCCGCCGCCTCCAGTTCACCCCCGACCTGCTCCCGGCCGACGTCACCGGCTCGTTCCTCTACGACCAGCGCAGCGGCGACTTCTCGTTCCGGGCCGGCCCGGTCTTCACCAACCTGCTGCTCGCCGACGAGATCAACCGGACCCCGCCGAAGACGCAGTCGGCGCTGCTGGAGGCGATGCAGGAGAAGCAGGTCTCGGTCGAGGGCGTCACCTACCGGCTGGACGAGCCGTTCCACGTGCTCGCCACCGCCAACCCGATCGAGTACGAGGGCACGTACCCGCTGCCCGAGGCGCAGCTCGACCGGTTCCTGCTCCGGGTCTCGTTCGGCTACCCGAACCACGACGAGGAGTGGGAGGTGCTGCAACGGCGCATCGCCCGCCGCCGCGAGGAGGCCGAGATCAAGCCGGTGGTGGACGCCGGCACGCTGCGTGCCATGCAGGCCGCGCTGGAGGACGTGGTCGTCGAGGACTCGATCGGCCGGTACATCGTGGCGCTGACCGCGGCCACCCGGGAGCACCCGTCCGCGCTGGTCGGCGCCTCGCCCCGCGGCTCGCTGGCGCTGCTGCTGCTGTCGCGGGTCCGCGCGGTGCTGGCCAACCGGGACTACGTGGTGCCGGAGGACGTCAAGGCGGTGGCGGTGCCCGCGCTGGCGCACCGGATCACCCTGCGGCCGGAGATGTGGCTGCGCCGGGTCGATCCGTCCTTCGTGGTCGGTGAGGTGCTGGAGTCCACGCCGGCTCCGGCCAGCGGCGCGCTGCCCAGCTACGCGGCCGGACCCGCCGGGCGCTGATGACGGACCGTCCGGAACCGGCGAGCGGCTGGGCGCCCACCTGGGCGCTCGGCCGGGCCGTGCTGCTCACCGGCCTGCTACTGGTCGCGGCGGTGCTGCTCGGCCGGATCGACCTCGTCGTGCTGGCCACCCCGTTCGCGTTGGGCACCGCGTACGCGCTGCGCCGCCGGCCCACCGCGCTGCCCGAGCTGGAGATCGAGGTCGGGGACGCCCACCTGGTCGAGGGCGCGCCGATGGCCACCACGGTGGCCGTGGCCAACCCGGACACCGTCTCCTACGACGTGGCGGTGGTGCGGACCCGGATGTCGCGCTGGCTGCGGGTGGACAAGGTCGGCTTCGGCGGGTCCGGGGTGGACGTGAGCCGCTCCGGCGGCGCCGACCGGCCCTTCGTGACCTCGGTGCCGTCCGGCTCCGCCGTCGACCTGGAGCTGACCGGGACGGCGCTGCGCTGGGGGCGGCACCCGATCGGCCCGGCCGGCGCACGGGTGGCCGCCGCGGACGGGCTGCTGGTGTCGCGGGCCGTGGTCACCGACGCGGTCCGGACGCGGGTCTACCCGATGACCGAGCCGTTCGAGGCGGTGGAGGCGATGCCCCGGGCCGCCGGGCTGGTCGGCGCGCACCACTCCCGCCGGCCGGGGGAGGGCGGCGAGCTGGCCGGCGTCCGCGTCTTCGCGCCCGGTGACCGGCTGCGCCGGATCGACTGGCGGGTCTCGCTGCGGGCCCGCCAGCTGCACGTGGCGGCCACCCTCTCGGACCGGGACGCCGAGGTGGTGGTGCTGCTCGACGTGCTGGCCGAGGCGGGCCGCTCCGGCGGCGTACGTGGGGCGGCGTCGGTGCTGGACACCACCGTCCGGGCGGCCGCCGCGATCGCCGAGCACTATCTGCACCGGGGTGACCGGGTGGCGCTGCTGGAGTACGGCCCGGCCGCCCGCCGGCTGCGCCCGGCCACCGGCCGCCGGCAGTACCTGACCGTGCTGGAGTGGCTGCTCGACGTCAAGGCCGAGTCCTCCCCGCACGAGCCGTACGACCAGGTCTTCGGGCCGCAACTGCTCTCCTCCGACGCGCTGGTGGTGGTGCTCACCCCGCTGCTGGACGAGCGGTCGGCGCAGATGCTGGCCCGGATGGCCCGGGGCGGGCGGTTCGTGGTGGCGGTGGACACCCTGCCGGCCGAGCTGCCGGTGCCCAGGGACCGGGGCTGGGCCGAGGTGGCGTACCGGCTGTGGCGGCTGGACCGGGACACGATGATCGGCCAGCTCCGCGAGCACGGCGTGCCGGTGGTGCGCTGGGCCGGCGCCGGCAGCCTCGACCAGGTGCTGCGCGACGTGGCCCGTCTGGCCACCGCACCCAAGGCTGGTATGCGGTGAGCGCGAGGAACGCAGCGGAGCGGAGTCCCGCAGTCGCGAACGAAGAGTGGCGCAGATGAACGACCTGGTCGAGGGGCTCAACGAGCGGGTGCGCGCCCTCCGGTACGCGGTGGGGCGGGTCAGCCCGACGCCGCTGCTGGTGCGGGCCGGGATCTTCTTCAGCGTGCTGGTCGGCTTCCTGGTCGCGTACCCCGGACAGGCCCTCACCCCGCGGTCGCTGCTGGCCCTCACCGTGGTGGCGGCGCTGCCGGCGGTCGGTCCGCGCCGGGTCTGGCCGACCTTCGCCGCGCTGGTGACCGTCGGCGGCTGGCTGCTCGCCACCCTCGGCTTCGACCGGCCGCCGGCGCTGTGGCGGCTGCTCGCCGTGGCCACCCTGCTCTACCTGGCGCACACCCTCTGCGCGCTCGCCGCGCTGCTGCCCTACGACGCGGTGGTCGACCCCGACCTGGTGCTGCGCTGGCTGGCCCGGGCCGGCGGGGTGGTGCTGGCCAGCGCGGTGCTCGGCATCGTGCTGGCCTGGCTCGGCGGGGCCGGCGGGGACCGGGGCTTCCAGGCGGCGACGGTGGCCGGGCTGCTGGTCGCGGTGGGGCTCAGCGGCCTCCTGGCGTGGCTCCTGCGTCGCAGATAGCGGGACATCGCGCAAAGTTGCGCAGGTCACAGGGGTTGTGCTCCGTCACAGAACGGGGTCTCGATCGGGATTAGCCGAGCCGCCCGGGGAAAGATAGATGACGTGAATCCGAAGCGGATCCTTGTCGTGGGTGCCGGGCACGTGGGCCTGTACGCCGCTCTGCGCCTGTCCAAGAAGCTGAGCTCCCGTGAGGCCGAGGTCATCGTCGTCGACCCGCAGCCGCACATGACCTACCAGCCGTTCCTCCCGGAGGCTTCGGCGGGCAACATCTCCCCGCGGCACGCTGTGGTGCCGCTGCGGCGGGAGTTGCGCAAGTGCAAGGTCGTGGCCGGCACGGTCACCCGGATCGACCACGACCGCAAGACCGCCGTGGTGCAGCCGATCAGCGGCCCCACCCGGGAGATCCAGTACGACCACGTGGTGGTCGCTCCCGGATCGGTCTCCCGCACCCTGCCGATCCCGGGGCTGCACGAACACGGCATCGGGTTCAAGACCATCGGTGAGGCCATCTTCCTGCGCAACCACGTGCTGGACCGGCTCGACGTGGCGGCCGCCACCACCGACCCCGAGGTCCGCAGCCGCGCGCTGACCTTCGTCTTCGTCGGTGGCGGTTACGCCGGCATCGAGGCGCTCGCCGAGATGGAGGACATGGCCCGGGACGCCCTGCGCTACTACCCCGAGCTGAAGCCGGAGGACATGCGCTGGGTGCTGGTCGAGGCCACCCAGCGGGTGCTGCCCGAGGTCGACCGGGACATGGGCGCCTACACGGTGCAGCAGCTGCTCAAGCGGAACATGGACATCAGACTGGACACCCGCCTGGAGTCCTGCGTCGACGGGGTCGCCCGGCTCTCCGACGGGGCCAGCTTCCCGTCCGACACGATCGTGTGGACGGCCGGCGTCAAGCCGTCGCCGATGCTGGACGCCACCGACTTCCCGCGCGACGAGCGGCGCCGGGTCACCTGCCTGCCCACCCTCCAGATCGTGGACGGCGACCGGGTGGTCGAGGGCGCGTGGAGCGCCGGCGACTGCGCCGCGGTGCCGGACCTGACCAAGGAGCCGGGCAACTTCTGCTCGCCCAGCGCGCAGCACGCGGTCCGGCAGGCCGCCCGGATGGCCGACAACATCGCGAACGTGATCCGCGGGCGCGAGCCGGTCGACTACAAGCACAAGCACGCGGGCAGCGTGGCCAGCCTCGGCCTGCACAAGGGCGTGGCGCAGGTCTACGGCGTGAAGATGACCGGCTGGCCGGCCTGGTTCATGCACCGGACCTACCACATGTCGCGGATCCCGTCGTTCAACCGCAAGGTCCGGGTCGTGGTCGACTGGTCCCTGGCGTTCTTCCTCAAGCGCGAGGTGGTCGCCCTGGGCCAGCTGCACGACCCGCGCGAGGAGTTCGCCGAGGCGTCCGCGCCGCCGGTCGGCGCGCGCGTCTGAGACAACCGGAAAGGGCCCTTCCCGCACGGGAGGGGCCCTTCGCCGTGTCCGCGGTCAGAACCGCCAGGTCCAGGCGTCGGCGATCCGGGTGCCCGGCCCGAACAGCTGTTCCAGGGTGCGGCGGAGGATCTCCGCGTGCGGCGCGTCGTCGGTCAGCGCCACGCAGGAGGCGCCCCAGAACTCGACGTCCCGGGCGGCCTGCCGGCGCTGCCGCTCGCCGACCGCCGGCGCCACCCCCCGCCTGGCCACGTTCGCCAGCAGCGCGGAGGTCGGCCGCTGCCAGGTGCCCATGGTGGCCGAGCCGTCGCGCCCGTACGGGCCGATGAAGAAGCCCTCCGGCATGCCGAAGGCGGCGTCGGCTGCGGTGCCCCAGCGCATCGGCCAGGGGTCCTTCGGGGTGGCCGTGGGCACCGGCACCAGCACCCCGCCGGGGCGTACGCACTCCCGCCAGTGCCCGCCGGTGACGAACTCGGGCAGCGGCGGCCGGTCGGTGGTGGGCAGCGGCGCGGGAAAGACGCTGAGCAGGGCCGCGCCGACCGCGAGGGGGACCAGCCGGCGGGCCCGCCCCCGCTCGCCCAGCGCCCGGTGCACGGCCAGGGTGAGCACCGTGCCGACCAGCGGCAGCACCGCCAGGCCGAACCGTGTCGGCAGCGCCCCGTCCACCACCGGCAGCCCGGCCAGCAGGGCGTACGGGCCGGGCACCCCGGTCCGCTCCCCGCCGATCACCACCTCGGGGCCGAGTGACAGCGCCGCCATGACCAGCGCCCCCGCCACGCAGGCGACCACCAGGGCGCGCCGGCCGAGCCAGAACGCGCAGCCGCCGGCCACCAGCAGCAGCGGCCAGCCCAGGAAGGTGTTGAACTCGGCCGGGCCGGTGGTCAGCCGGGCCGCGTCGTCACCGCCCAGCACGGACAGCGCGGAGAGCCGGGTCCAGCCGGTCAGGTCGGCGGAGAAGTAGTGCGGGCTGAACATCCCGTCCGACACGCCCTGCGGCCCGGCGAACTGGAGCCACAGCGGGTACGCCAGCACGAACAGGGCCAGCCCGGCCGCGCACATCAGCCCGCCGGCGAAGCCGGGCAGCGCCCGACGCAGCAGCGCGCGGTCGACCAGCCCGTACGCGACGGCCATGACCAGCAGGGTGAGCGCGGTGAGGAAGAGCACCTCCTCGCCGACGAAGACCTGCACGGTGACGGCCGCGGCCAGCCCGAGCGCCGAGCTGGCGAGCCGGCGGCGGTCCGGGCCGTCCGGGCGGCCGGCCGGGTCGGCGGCCCGGAGCAGCCGGACCACCAGCCAGACGATCACCGGGACCAGCCACTGGGCGGTCATGTGCAGGTGGGCGTTGCTCTGCGAGACCATGCCCGGGCCGAAGCCGCACAGCGCCGCGCCGAGCCCGGAGGCGAGCCGGCGGGCCCGCAGCGTCCGGGTGAGGAGCAGGTACCAGGCCAGCGCCGTGCCGGCCAGGTTGGCCGCGGCCAGCAGGGCGAAGGTGACGGGCGCCCCGAGGAGGAGGGTGACCGGGGCGAGCAGCACGCCGAGCGCGATGACCGTGGTGTTGGTCATCAGGTTGACCCCGTCCGGGGCGTTCAGCCGGTCGGTGAGCAGGCCGAAGTCGCCGAGGAGGGCGCGCGAGTCGACGGCCAGGAACCACTCGTAGAGGGTCTGGTCCGCGGGGTTGAGGGCGAGCACCCGCTGCCCGGGCGCCGGCCACAGCCCGTGGGTGAGCCACCCGGCGAGCACGGCGAAGAGCAGGCCGGCCAGCAGGCCCGCCCGGTGCCGGCGGCCGGCGGCCAGCAGCCGGGCCGCCCGGCCCGGGCGGACCGCCGGGTCGAGGCGGAGGGCCTGCTCGGGGTCGGGCCCGGGGGCCGTGCGGGCGGCGCTGGTCACGGCCTCGACCATATCGGCCGGGCCCCGCGGGGTACGCCGGGCCGCGACGCAGCCGCTACCGTGAGACCTGCACCGCCGCGTGTCGCCACGCCGGTGTCACCCGCCCGGGTGGTGGAACGGCAGACACGGCCGCCTTAAAAGCGGCTGCCGCAAGGCGTGCGGGTTCGACCCCCGCCCCGGGCACCACACTCTCAGCTTTCCCACAGCTTCGCGCCGCGCACGGCGTTGCCCTCCCGTTTACCCTGGAGAGGCACGTTCACGTGCATCGACCCCCTGAGGGAGGCCTGAGAAGTGAAGACCTCGAACCCGGTGCTCGCCCGGCTCGGCCAGGCGGCTGAGCGGGAGCGGGCGGCCGGGTACGCCCAGCCCGGGCCGTACGGTCAGCCCGGATATCCCCAGCAGTACCCGCAGTACCCGCAGCAGCAGCCGTACCCGACCGGCCACGGCTACCCGGCGGCCCCGCCCACCGTGACCCCGATGACCCTCGACGACGTGGTCGTCAAGACGGTGCTGATGCTCGGCATCCTCGGCGCCTCGGCCGCCGCGGCCTGGGTGCTCGTGCCGGACGCCCTGACCGGCGTCGCCTGGATCGGCGCCGCGGTGGTCGGCCTGGTCCTCGGCCTGGTCATCTCGTTCTCCCGGATGGCCAACCCGGCGCTCGTGGTGGCGTACTCGATCGTCGAGGGCGTCTTCGTCGGCATGGTCAGCAAGACGTTCGACACGCTCTACGACGGCATCGTGCTCCAGGCCGTGGTGGCCACCTTCGGCGTCTTCTTCCTGATGGCGATGATCTACAAGGCGCGGATCATCCGGGCCACCCCGAAGTTCGCCCGGATCATGGTGGCGATCATCGCGGGTCTGTTCGGCGTCATGCTGATCAACCTGGTGCTCGCGCTCTTCGGCGTCAACACCCACCTCCGCGACGGCAGCCCGCTGGCCATCGGGTTCAGCCTGGTCTGCATCGTGGTCGCTTCGCTGAGCTTCGTGCTCAACTTCGCGGAGATCGAGGAGGGCGTCCGGATGGGGCTCCCGCAGCGCTACTCCTGGACGGCCGCTTTCGGCATCGTGGTCGGCCTGGTCTGGCTCTACCTGGAGATCCTCCGGCTGCTCAGCTACTTCCAGGGCGACGACTGACCGACCCCGCCCCACCTGCGACGCCCGCCTGCCGCGCCCGCGGCGGCGGGCGTCGTCGTTTGCCCGTCGCCAACGGCCCGCCCGGGGCAGAGTGAGAGCCGGGGTACGTCGGCGCGAGGAGGTCGCGGTGCGCAGTGCCAACCCGGTGCTGGACCGGCTGGACGATGTCGGCCGGACCGAGCGCCAGGTGCTGGGCGTGGGGGCCGCCGACACGATGACGGTGGCCGACGTGGTCAGCCGGACGGTCGGGCTGCTGCTGCTCACCGGCGTCACCGCGGCGGTGGCCTGGGTGGTCGTGCCGCAGGCGGCGTGGATCTCGGCGGCGCTGGCCGGCAGCGCCCTGGCTAGCCTGGCGCTGGTGCTGGTCATCTCGCTCAAGCAGATCACCAACCCGCCGCTGATCGCCGGGTACGCGGTGCTCCAGGGGCTGCTGCTCGGGGTGGCGAGCCGGGCCTTCGAGCTGGTCTACCCGGGCATCGTGGCGCAGGCGGTGGTCGGCACCTTCGGGGTCTTCCTCGGCATGGCGCTGCTCTACCGGGCCCGGCTGATCCGGGCCACCCCGCGGCTGGCCCGGCTGGTCCTCGGCACGCTCGTCGGCATCGTGGCCATCGGCCTGGTCAACCTGGTCACCTACCTGCTCACCGGGCGGCAGGGGGTCGAGGTCTACAGCCTCACGGCGCGGGTCGGCTGGCTGCCGTACGTCTTCTCGGTGGTGGCGATCATCGCCGGGGCGCTCAGCTTCGTCCTCGACTTCGACCTGGTCGAGCGGTCCGCCCGCGGCGGCCTGCCCCGCCGGTACGCCTGGTTCTGCGCGTTCGGCCTGCTGGTCGGATTGATCTTCCTGTACTGGCAGATCCTCCGCCTGCTCAGCTACGTGCGCCGCTGACCGTACGACAACTCCAGCCCCGCTGGCGGCCATAATTCGGCCTCCGCGCCGCTGGGCGGCGCTCCGGTCCGAATGAAGGCCGGTCTTGCGCCGAGCCGCGACCTGGAGCCGTCGTAAACTCGGCCGCGATGAGCGCAGCGGAACTGGACCGGGCGGTGACACTGCTGGTCCGACAGGTCGGGCACTGGGAGCAGCCGCGCTGGTCGGCGGCGGCCGAGGGCGGCAACGTGTCCCGCGCCGACCTGGTGCACAAGTTGGTCCAGGAGATCGCCAACCTGGCGGCCGACGCCGAGGGGGAGCCGCGCCGCGAGGTGCCCCGCCTCCCCAGCGACCTGGCCCTGCCCGACCAGCTCCGGGTGGTCACCGCCGACCTGCTGGCGGCCGGCGCGCCGGAGCCCGTGCTGGCCGGGGCTGCCGTCGCGGTGGCCCGGACCCGTTCCGCGCTGTAGCCGGCGGTCAGCCCTTGAGCCAGCGCCGCACCTTCCGGCGGCGGGCCCGGTCCCGCGCCCTGACCAGCGCCGGCCCGGCCCGGTCGGCCACCGCGGCCTGCCGGGCGTGCAGCAGGCCGTAGGTGAAGGTGTTCTCGCCGTCGGCGTACGCCCGCAGCGCCTGCTCGCGGAGCACCTCCCGGGTCACCACCGAGTCCTGGTGCGCCCCGAGCGCGTCCTGGAGGTCCTTGAACCGGTCGACCAGCTTCCCGGCGGGCCGGCGCACCTCCACGGCGTACCGGGCCCGCTTGCCCGCCTTGCGCGCCTCGTGCAGCGCGGTGTCGTCCCCGCCGGCCAGCGCCCGGTCGAGCCGGTCGTCGAACCGGGCCACCGCGCGCCGCACCCGCCGGGTCACCCAGCGGGGCCGTACGGCGCGCGCGGTCGGCCCCTCCACCAGCGCGTCCAGCCGGCGCAGCAGATCGGTGTAGCGGTCCGAGCCGAGTGCAGCCTGCAGCCCGTCGAGGGCGGTGGCCAGGTCGGCGGCGAACCGCTCGGCGAACCGGGCCGGGACCGGGCCGAGCACCAGCTCGTCGGGTTCGGCGTGCACGGCGTCGGCCAGCCGGGCGGCCATCACCTGGACGTCCCGGACCGGCCCGAGCCGGCCGCCCAGCCAGCGCAGCTCCACCCGCACCGCCTCGCTCTCCGCGCGGTCCCACAGGCCGCGGAAGGTCCGCAGCGTGGAGCGGAGCCGCCGGACGGCCACCCGCATGTCGTGCACCGCGTCCTCGTCGCCGCCGAGCGCGCCGGCGTGGTGGCCGATAAGCGTGTCGCGCTGGGCGGTGAGGTAGTCGACCACGGGCGCGGCCGCCGGGTCGGCGGCCGCCGGCCGGACGGCGGCGAGCCGGCCGCCCAGGGCCCGGTGCGACTTCGAGACCGGCACCGTCCGGGCGCCCGCTGCGCGGAGCCGGTCGTGCACCGCGTCGAGCAGCGCCTCGTCGCCGTCGACCAGCTCGACCTCGATCTCGTGCCACGCCTGCCGCTCGCCGCTGACCAGGTCCTCGGCGTGCACGTCGTCCTCGGCCACCTCGGCCAGGGGACGGCCCGCCCCGTCGAGCAGGCGGCGTTCGCGGCGGCGGGTGACGATCCGGGCGGCCGGTGCGACCGGCCGGCCCCGCGACGCGCCCCGGAACAGCGCGACCAGCTCGGCCGGCGGGTCGGCGTCCTCCGGCCCGGCCGGGAACTGGTGCTCGGTGCGCGCGCCGCCGACCGCGCCCACCTTGAGGTGCCAGCCCGCGTCGTGCCCGCCGGTGCGCCGCCGCAGCGCGTAGCCGCTGCGGGCCAGCCGGAGGTCCGCGGTGTCCCAGTAGACCGCGTCCAGGTCGAGGGCGGTGGCGTCGGACGTCGTCGCGACGCCACCGCACCCCGTCAGGTCGGGCAGCCGGAATCCCGCGTCGCCGGAGTACTTGCGCTCGCGTTCCACGACGGTCGCCATGGCGCCTCCCGTACCCGGCTCCTGCTCCGGCGAATCGGCCTCAGTTCAGGCGTTCGAGCACCATGGCCATGCCCTGGCCACCGCCGACGCACATGGTCTCCAGACCGATGGTCTTGTCGTGCCACTCCAGTGCGTTGAGCAGGGTGCCGGTGATCCGGGCGCCGCTCATGCCGAACGGGTGGCCGACGGCGATCGCGCCGCCCATCACGTTCAGCTTCTCCTCGGGGATGCCGAGCTGCCGGTACGACGGGATCACCTGGGCGGCGAACGCCTCGTTGATCTCGACCAGGTCGACGTCGTCGATGGTCATGCCGGCCCGCTTCAGCGCCTGCCGGGACGCCTCGACCGGGCCCAGGCCCATGATCTCCGGCGAGAGCGCGGTGACGCCGGTGGAGACGATCCGGGCCAGCGGGGTCAGCCCCAGCTCCCGCGCCCGCTGGGCGCTCATGACCACGACGGCGGCCGCGCCGTCGTTGAGCGGGCAGCAGTTGCCGGCGGTGATCCGGCCGTCCGGGCGGAAGACCGGCTTCAGGCCGGTCACGGCCTCCAGGGTCACCCCGGGGCGCGGGCCGTCGTCGGTGCTCACCACGGTGCCGTCCGGCGTGGTCACCGGGGTGATCTCGCGGGCCCAGAAGCCGTCCGCGATCGCCTTCTCGGCCAGGTTCTGGCTGCGGACGCCGAACGCGTCCATGTCCTCGCGGGTGACGTCGTGGACCTGGGCCAGGTTCTCCGCCGTCTGGCCCATGGTCAGGTAGATGTCGGGGAGCTGGCCCGCCTCGCGCGGGTCGGTCCACACCTCGGCGCCGCCCTGGGCCCGGGCCGCGGAGCGCTGGCGCGCCTCGGCGAAGCGCGGGTTCTCCCACCCGCCGCCGACCAGCGCCTGCGCCTCCGGCGGCAGGGTGTCCGAGTTGCCGCGCGCGTACCGGGAGACGGTCTCGACGCCGGCGGAGATGAAGACGTCGCCCTCGCCCGCCCGGATCGCGTGCATCGCCATCCGGGTGGTCTGCAGCGAGGAGGCGCAGTATCGGGTCAGCGTGGCGCCGGGCAGGCCGTCCAGGCCCAGCAGGGTGGCGACCACCCGGGCCATGTTGAAGCCCTGCTCGCCGCCGGGCAGGCCGCAGCCCAGGTAGAGGTCGTCGATGGTGGTGGGATCGAGCGCCGGGACCTTGTCGAGGGCGGCCTGGACGATCGTGGCGGCGAGGTCGTCCGGGCGGACCTCCCGCAGGGAACCCTTGAACGCGCGGCCGATGGGGGACCGGGCGGTGGCGACGATGACGGCGTCGCGGGGCGACTCAATCGGCATGAAACCAACGTTAACCCGCGAGTAACTTGCGATGGAAGCTGCTCAGCGGGCGGGAAATGTCACCCCGCGGGCGCTCAGTGGTGGTGCCGGTAGGCGACCACGGCGGCCGCCTCGACCGCCGGGAGCAGGGCGTGCGCCCAGACCCGGTAGCCGTCGGCGGAGGGGTGGTAGCCGTCGTGGCAGAGGGTGCCCGCGTCAGCCCGGAACACCGGGCCGGTCTCGGTGCCGAGGTCGACGACGCTGCCCCCGGCGTCGAGCACGGCGGCCGTCTGGGCGCGCGCCATCCGCCGCCCCGACCAGCCGAGCACCTGCCGCAGCGGGGACGCGACCGCGCGCACCGCGCCGAGGTCGGGGCAGGTGCCCACGACCACCTCGACGTGCGCCTCGCGCAGCCGGCGCACCGCCGAGCCGAGGTAGGCCGCCGCGTCGGCCGGGCGGACCAGCGCGGTGGCGTCGTTCGCCCCGATCAGGATCACCGCCACGTCGGGCCGCTCGCCGAGCAGCGCCCGGGCCACCTGGGTGGCCAGGTCGGTGGAGCGGGACCCGGAGACCCCGACGCTGGACAGCTGCACCCGCCGGCCGGTGGGCGCCTCGGCCAGCAGTTGGGCGAGCTGGCCGCCGATGGTCTCCTCGAAGCGTTCGACGCCGACGCCGAGCGCCGACGAGTCGCCGAGCAGCACCAGCCGCAGCGGCGGGGCGTCCGCCCGGCCGACCGTGGCGCGCAGCACGAGGCCCAGCTCGGGCTGGGCGTACTCCCGGCTGCGGGCGGCGATGGCCTGGCCGGCGAGGACGACCGCCCCGCCCACCGTGCCGGCGAGCAGGGAGAGCGCGGCGGCCCGACCGAGCCGGACCGCGAGCTCGTTACGCTCGGTCATGACGACACCTCCCCAGCTCCCGCGACCCGCGGGCCGGTCTGCTCCTGGCGAGCGGCGTCGACATGAGCATGGCACACGTTGTGCCTGCTGATGATGCCCCCGCCGCCCCGCTCATGCCAGTCCCTCCACCTGGGCGGAGTCGGCGGCGGCCCCGGGCTGCGGCACCGCGCCGACGCCGAAGAAGGCCCGCCGCCGGAGCTGCGCCCAGCGCCCGCCGGGCCCGCGCTCGCGGCCCCGGACCTGCACGGCGCTGACCTCGGTGCCGGCGTGCCGGGCCGCCTCGTGGGCGGCCTCCGGGAGCGACCGCACGCCTTCCGCGCCGGCCAGCGACGGCCGGCGTTCCTGGCCGGCCCCCAACGCGGAGAGCACGGTGGGCAGCAGCGCCGCCGCGGCCACCGCGTACCCCTCGGCGGACGGGTGGAACCGGTCCCAGGCGAACATCCGGGTCGGCTCGGCGGCGAACCGGGGGCCGAGCAGGTCGCCGAGCGAGACCGTCCAGCCGCCCGCCTCGACCACGGCCACCGTCTGGGCGGCGGCGAGCTGGCGGCTCCAGCGGCGGGCCAGCCAGCGCAGCGGCGGCTGGATCGGCCGGATCGCGCCCAGGTCGGGACAGGTGCCGACGACCACCTCGCAGCCGGCGGCCCGCAGCGCGCGGACCGCGCCGACCAGGTAGCGCACGGCCACCGACAGCGGGGTGCGGTTGGTGACGTCGTTGCCGCCGACCAGGACGATCGCGATGTCCGGTTCGACCTCCAGGGCCGACTCGACCTGCGGCTTCAGCCCGGCCGACAGGGCGCCCACCACGGCGAACCGGTGCAGCCGGACCGGCCGGTGCAGCCGGCGGGACAGCCCGGTGGCCAGCAGCGCGCCCGGGGTCTCGCGGCGGCGGTGCACGCCGTAGCCGGCGGCCGAGGAGTCACCGAGGATCACCATGGTGACCGGCGGTCCGGGGAGCTTCGCGCCGTAGACGCCGTCGCAGCGGGGCGGGGGCGCCTCGGCCATCGGGATGGTGCGCCGGGCCTGGCGGGCCTGACCGAGCAGGACCCCGCCCGTGGCGACGGTGGCCGCCACCGTGGCGCCCGTGCCGATCGCCGTCAGGCGGGCGATCCGCCGGGCGCGCTGCCAGCCGCCACGCGCGACGGAACCAGCGTCCCCCATGCACCGACATTATCGCGCCGCCACGACACCCGCTCTCCCGTGATCGTTTGCGGCTGGGATCGGACGGTTCCGGGTACCGGTGGAGGCAGGGGGGCGGGTTGCGCCGGGACCGCACCCTGGTCGAGCGGAAAGGGGCGAGGAGATGGGAAAGACATTGAAGCGGAGCGCGGCCTTCACCGCGCTGGCCCGGGCGCTCGCGGCCGGGGCGCGGGGTGGCCCGTCGCTGGGCGTCCGGCTGGCGGCGCTGCCCCGGATGATCCGGGCCACCGCCCGGGGCGAGTACGACGGCGGCCTGCGGCTGGCACTGATGGCCGGCGCCACGGCGTACATCGTCTCGCCGATCGACCTGCTGCCGGAGATCCCGCTGGCGATCTTCGGGCTGGCCGACGACGCGGTGATGGTCACCTGGCTGGCCGGCAGCGTGCTCGCCGAGACCGACCGCTTCCTGGAGTGGGAGGCACGTCGCAGGTCCGTCATCCCGGGGCATGTGGCGCCCTGACGGCACGTACCCTGGGCGACGAACCGACGACTTACCGGCCGCCCCACGACGGCGGCGCGACGAAGGGCACAACGAGGTGCAGTACTACGACAACGTGGTCGAGCTGATCGGCAACACCCCGCTGGTACGCCTGCGCAACGTCACCGCGGGCATCCAGGCGACCGTGCTGGCGAAGGTGGAGTACGTCAACCCGGGCGGCTCGGTGAAGGACCGGATCGCGCTGCGGATGGTCGAGGACGCCGAGAAGGCCGGCCTGCTCCAGCCGGGCGGCACGATCGTCGAGCCGACCAGCGGCAACACCGGCGTCGGGCTGGCCCTCGTCGCCCAGCTCAAGGGCTACAAGTGCGTCTTCGTCTGCCCCGACAAGGTCAGCCAGGACAAGCAGGACGTGCTGCGGGCGTACGGCGCCGAGGTGGTCGTCTGCCCGACCGCCGTGGCGCCGGAGGACCCGCGCTCCTACTACAACGTCTCGGACCGGCTGGCCCGGGAGATCCCCGGCGCCTGGAAGCCCAACCAGTACAGCAACCCGGCCAACCCGCGCTCGCACTACGAGACCACCGGCCCGGAGATCTGGCGGCAGACCGAGGGGCAGCTCACCCACTTCGTGGCGGGTGTCGGCACCGGCGGCACCATCTCCGGCATCGGCCGCTACCTGAAGGAGGCCTCCGAGGGGCGGGTCCGGGTGGTCGGCGCGGACCCGGAGGGCTCGGTCTACTCCGGCGGCACCGGCCGGCCCTACCTGGTCGAGGGCGTCGGTGAGGACTTCTGGCCGGAGACCTACGACCGGAGCGTGGCCGACGAGATCGTCGAGGTCTCGGACAAGCAGTCCTTCGAGATGACCCGGCGGCTGGCCCGCGAGGAGGGCCTGCTGGTCGGCGGCTCCTGCGGCATGGCCGTGGTCGCGGCCCTGGAGGTGGCCCGCAAGGCCGGCCCGGACGACGTGATCGTGGTCCTCCTGCCGGACAGCGGCAAGGGCTACATGTCCAAGATCTTCAACGACCAGTGGATGGCCCGCTACGGCTTCCTGGACAACTCGGGCGCCGAGCCGACCGTTGCCGACGCGCTCGCCGGCAAGCCGGGCGGCCTGCCCGAGCTGGTGCACGTCCACCCGACCGAGACGGTCCGCGACGCGATCGACTACATGCGCGAGTACGGCGTCTCCCAGCTCCCGGTGCTCAAGGCCGAGCCGCCGGTGGTGACCGGTGAGGTGGCCGGCTCGATCGCCGAGAAGGACCTGCTCGACGCGCTCTTCACCGGCCAGGCCCACCTGCACGACACGATCGAGCGACACATGGGTGACCCGCTGCCCATGATCGGTGGTGGCCAGCCGGTGAGCGAGGCGGTCGCGCTGCTGGAGAAGGCCGATGCCGCGCTGGTGCTCGTCGACGGCAAGCCCAAGGGCGTGCTGACCCGGCAGGACCTGCTCGCCCACCTCGGCGCGCGCTGATCCTCCGCGACGCGAGGGCCGCACCCCGGCGGGTGCGGCCCTCGTCGCGTCAGCGGCCCAGCTCGGTCGGGACGGCCACGACGTCGACGTACGCGCCCTTGCGCAGCACGGTGACCGGCAGGCGGGCGCCGATCGCCGGGCCGAGCATCAGCCGTTGCAGGCCCTGGCCGTCCTGCACCGGCCGGCCGCCGGCCGCCACGATCACGTCGCCGAGGTAGAGCCCGGCCAGCCCGGCCGGGCTGCCCGGCACCACCTCGACCACCCGCAGCCCGCGCCGCTGCCCGGTCCGCGCCGTGATCTCCGGCGGCAGCGGCACCGGCACCCCGGCCACACCCAGCCAGGCCCGGCGCACCCGGCCGTCGGTGGTGAGGTCGGCGATGATCTGCCGGGTGGTGGCGTTCACCGGCACGGCGAGTCCGAGGCCGTAGCCGGCGACCGCCGTGTTCACCCCGACGACCCGGCCGGCCGAGTCGGCCAGCGCCCCGCCGGAGTTGCCCGGGTTCAGGGCCGCGTCGGTCTGGATGACGTCCTCGATGAGCCGGGTGACCCGCCCGTCCCGGGCCGGCAGCGACCGGCCCAGCCCGGAGACCACCCCGGCGGTGACCGAGCCGGCCAGCCCCATCGGGTTGCCGACCGCGACCACCAGCTGGCCGATCCGCAGCCGGTCCGCGTCGCCCAGCTCCACCGGCGGGACGGTCGCCCGCTCCGCCCTCAGCACGGCCAGGTCGGAGAGCGGGTCGGCGCCGACCACCCGGAACCCGGTCTCGGTGCCGTCGCCGAAGGCGGCCGACCCGTCCCGGGCGCCCTGCACCACGTGGGCGCTGGTGAGCAGCAGCCCGTCCGGGCCGATCACCACGGCCGAGCCGGCGCCGGCGCCGCGCGGGGTCCGCACCGACAGGGCGGCCACGCTGGGCAGCACCCGGGCGGCCACGCCGGTCACCACCCGGGAGTACGCGTCGAGGGCGGCGTCCTCCGCCGGCTCGGTGTGCTCGGTGTCCATGCCGGTGCCAACGCACCCGCATCGACGCCCATGCCCCGATCCGCTCAGAGCGAACGGGCGTAGCGGAGCTGGGGGACGAGGGTGGTGCCGATGACGTCGTCGCGCTGCTCGCCGGTGGCCGTCCAGCCGCCCCGCTCGTAGAAGCCGCGGGCGGCCGCGTTGTCCCGGAGCACCCAGAGCACCGCCCGGGACCAGCCGCGGGCCCGCATGGCGTCGAGGGCGTCGACCATCAGGGCCCGCCCGGTGCCCCGGCCCCGCTCCTCCGGCTCCAGGTGGATGGCGTTGAGCAGGCCGGTGGTCGGGTCGCCCTCGTCGTCCGGTCCCAGGTAGCTGAAGCCGACCAGTCGGCCGTCCCGCTCGGCCACCGTCATCCGGTGATCCGCGGCCTCCCAGGTCACCCGCTCGGTCCAGTACCGGCCCATCGCCTCCGGGGTCGGATCCGCCAGCGCCTCCGCCGGCAGGAACGACGAGTACGCCGCCACCCGGGACCGCTGGTGCAGGGCGCCGACGGCCATCAGGTCGGCCCCGGTGGCGGGGCGTAGGGAGACCGTCACCCGGCCGAGGCTACCCGCCGGGGCGGCACCGGAACCGTCATCAGGTCCTCGGCGATCACCAGGTCCCCGGTGAAGTGCTCGCGGGCCTCGTCGGCGAAGCGGCGCGGGTCCGCGTACCGCTGGGAGAAGTGGGTGAGCACGAGCGTGCGTACCCCCGACTCCGCCGCCACCCGCGCGGCCTGGCCGGCCGTGAGATGGCCGACCTCGGCGGCGAGGGCGGCCTCCGGCTCCAGGAAGGTCGACTCGATGACCAGCAGGTCGGCGTGCTCGGCCAGGGCCCACACGCCGTCGCAGAGCCCGGTGTCCATGACGAAGGCGAACCGCTGCCCCGGCCGGGTCACGCTCACCTCGTCCCGGGTGACGCGGCGTCCGTCCACGTCCAGGTGGCCGTCGCGGAGCAGCTGCCCGACGGCCGGGCCGGCGATGCCGTACGCGGACAGCTTCTCCGGCAGCATCCGGCAGCCGTCCGGCTCGACGAGCCGGTAGCCGTACGTCTCGATCGGGTGCCGCAGCCGGCGGGCCTCCAGCGTGCCGATGCCCAGGGTGATCTTCTGCCCGTCCGCCTCGATCGGCTCGACGGTCAGCTCGGCGGCCTCGTAGAAGCTCGACGCGTGGCGCAGCCGGGCGAAGTATTCGGCGCCCCCGGCGGGGAAGTGCACGGCCACCGGGTGCGGGACCCGGTCCAGGGAGAGCCGCTGGATCATGCCGGGCAGGCCCAGGCAGTGGTCGCCGTGGAAGTGGGTGACGCAGATCCGGGTCAGGTCGGTGGCGGAGATCCCGGTGTGCAGCATCTGCCGCTGGCTGCCCTCGCCGGGGTCGAAGAGGAGCACCTCGTCGTCCCAGCGCAGCAGATAGCCGTTGTGGTTGCGCTGCCGGGTGGGGGCCTGGCTGGCCGTGCCGAGCACCGCCAGTTCGCGCATCGACATGCCGGGCCCCCTCACACATGAAGCGACCCCCGGGGCTTCCGCGCTAGCGCGCGGGCCGGCTGGACTGGGCCGGCACCCCGGGGGTCGGGTGGCTGTCGTGGTTTCGCCGCACCGCTGCCACACGGTCTCGACGATGGTGCCTGGTGCCCGCCTCGCGGCGGGCGGGATTTCACTGTCGAGGACAGCGGCTAGCGGACAGCCACCTCACGAGTCCGATTGCTATACAAGTCTGGACCACCTCCTTTCCCGTGTACCGCCACGCTATCCACTTCCCGGTGAGCCCGGCAACGGATTTCGATCACAGGCGGATCGGGAATCGGACCCCTGCGCCGTCACTCCAGGCCGATGGGTCCCTCGCGGGGGCCCTCCTCGGAGGCGGGCTGGACGGCGAGCGACGGGAAGTCGGCCAGGTCGCCCTCGGGCTCGGCGTCCCACTCGGGGAAGACCAGCGGATTCTGGAGATAGAGGCAGAGCAGCTGGGCGAGGTGCCGCAGCCCGTCGAGGTGGGTCCGCTCGTGCCCGTGCGTGGCGTCTACCCCGAAGCCGAGCAGCGCCACCCGGGCGTGCGCCCCCGCCTCGACCGCCGCCGCCACGTCCGAGCGGTAGTAGTCGAAGACGTCCCGGACCAGGTCGACGCCGTGCTCCCGGGCGATCGCGGCCAGGTGGCGGGTGAGGTGATAGTCGAACGGGCCCACCCCGTCGCCCATGGCCAGGGTGGCGGCGTTCTCCCGGGACTGCTGGCCGGGCGCGACCACCGCGGCGTCCACCGAGACGATCTCCGCGACGTCGGGGTCGAGACCGTGGCTGGCCCCGTGCCCGATCTCCTCGGTGACCGTGACCAGCAGGTGCGCGGTGACCGCCGGGGTGACGCCCGCGTCGACGATCGCCTTGAACGCGGTCAGCACCGCGGCCACCCCGGCCTTGTCGTCCAGGTGCCGGGACTTGACGTACCCGCTCGGGGTGATCGTCGGGTTGGCCAGCAGCGCGACGAAGTCGCCGGCGTCGACGCCGAGCGCCCGCAGCCCGGCCTCGTCGGTGACCGGCTCGTCGACCCGGACCTCGACCAGTTCCCAGCCGACGCCCTGCAGGTCGACGCCCTCGTTGTAGCGGTGCCCGCTGGCCTTCAGCGGCAGCACCTGGCCGGTGACCACCCGGTCCAGGTCGTCGGTGAAGATCCGCACGTGGGCACCCTCGGCGAAGCGGGCGCTGTGCGTGCCGATCGGCTTCACCTCCAGCCGGCCGTTGTCCTTGAGCCGCTTCACCATGCCGCCGATGGTGTCGGTGTGCACGACGATCGCCCGGTCGGCGCCGGTCTGCCGCGGACCGGGCAGGGAGGCGCTCAGCGCCCCGCGCCGGGTCAGCGTCGAGGTGATGCCGAGCGCCGAGAGCCGCTCGCCCACGTACTGCTGGACGTGGTCGGTACGCCCCGACGGGCTGGGGATCTCCAGCAGCTCCACCAGCACCTGGCGCAGGTAGTCGAGGTCGAGTTCCAGTGGCTTCGGGCTCACGCCGTCCCTCCCGTGCCGGCCGGCGACCACAGCCGCTGCGGGGCCCGGGTGCCGGGGAAGAGCAGGTCGACGAAGCGCTCGGCGGTCGGCTGCGGCTCGTGGTTGGCCAGGCCGGGCCGCTCGTTCGCCTCGATGAACACGTGCTCGGGCCGGTCCGGGGCGGGGACCAGCAGGTCCAGCCCGGTCACCGGGATGTCCAGCGCCCGGCTGGCCGTCACGCACGCCTCGGCGATGTCCGGGTGCAGCTCGGCGGTGACGTCGTGGATGGTGCCGCCGGTGTGCAGGTTCGCCGTGCGGCGGACCGCCAGCACCTGCCCCTCGGGGAGCACGTCGTGCATCCGGTAGCCGGCCGCGGCCACCACCTCGCGGGTCATGTCGTCGATCGGGATCCGGGACTCGCCGCCGGTGGCGGCCGCGCGGCGGCGGCTCTGCCGCTCGATCAGCTCCGTGACGTCGTGCACCCCGTCCCCGGTGATCTGCGCGGGCCGGCGGACGGCGGCGGCCACCACCTCGTGGTCGATGACGACCACCCGCAGGTCCTCGCCCTCCCGCAGCTCCTCGATCAGCACGTCGGGGCAGAACCGGCGGGCCAGCTCGACCGCCGCGGTGAGCGCCTCCGGCGTGCGCACCCCGACGGTGATGCCGTTGCCCTGCTCGCCCCGGGCCGGCTTGACCACGACCGGGCCCACGTCGGCCAGGAACGCCAGGTCGTCGGCGTCGCCGGTGGCGGTCCGGCCGCGCGGCACCGACAGCCCCGCCTCGGTGAGGATGCGGCGGGTGACCCGCTTGTCGTCGCAGCGGCTCATCGCCACCGCCGAGGTCAGCTCGGAGAGCGACTCCCGGGTGTGGACCGTCCGGCCGCCGCTGCTCAGCCGCAGCTCGCCCCAGCGCGGATCGGTCACCTCGACGCGGATGCCGCGCCGCATCGCCTCGTCCGCGACGATCTTCGCGTACGGGTTCAGCTCGTCGTACCCCGCCGGCATGGCGGGCAGGAACAGGCGCTCGTTGATCGGGTTCTTCCGCTTCACGCAGAGCGTCCCGGTGCGGTGGAAGCCGAGCCGCTCGTAGAGCCGGATCGCCCCCGAGTTCTCGGCCAGCACCGAGAGGTCCACGTACGCCCGGCCACGCGCGTCGAGCCGGTCGGCCAGCGCGGTGAGCAGCGCCTGCCCGGTGCCGGGCGGCGCGGTGTTGAAGTCCACGGTCAGGCACCAGAGGCTCGCGCCGTTCTCCGGGTCACCGAAGACCGCGACGTGGTCCACCCCGGTGATGGTGCCGACCACCTCGCCGGTGGCGTCCTCGGCGACCAGGTGCAGGAACCGGTCGGTGCCGGCGTTCTCGACAAGCACCTCGACCGGCGCGGTGACCATGCCGTTGCGGGCGTAGATCCGGTTCACCGCGTCCGCGTCGTCGGCGTCGCGCAGCGGCCGGACGGCCAGCCCGGGAATCTCGCCGCTCTCGGTGGCGGCCGGCCGGTGCTCGCCGAGCGGCAGCCGGTAGGTCAGCGACGGGTCGATGAACAGCTCGTCGGGAAGGCGGGAGACCAGCACGTGCGGGTCGCGCAGGTAGATGCAGATGTCCCGGGCGCCGACCGCCTCGGAGCGCAGCACGTCGGCGACCTCGACCTGCTCGGCGAAGGTCTGCCCGAAGACCAGCCGGCCCCAGCCGCAGTCCAGCACCACGCCGGACCCGTCGACGGGCTGCCGGCGCGGCTCGGGGGCGCCGGGCGCCACCGGGTCGCCGCCCGGGCCGACCCGTTCCCGGCGCCGGCCCAGCACCCGTTCCCGGTCGGTGCGTGCCGCGCCGGTGGCGAGGGTGTCGGTCACGGTCAGTCGATTCCGTGGCTCTGGAGCCACATTTCCAGGAGTCCCAGCTGCCACAGCTTGTTTCCGTTCAACGGGGTCAGTTCGGCGTTCGGGTCGGCGAGCAGCGCGTCGACGTAGTCGGCGCGGAACAGGTCGCGGCGGCGGGCCTCGGGCGCACTGAGCGCGTCGCGTACCCGGTCGAGGAGCTTGTCCTCCAGATGGGTGAGGCCCGGCACGGGGAAGTAGCCCTTCGGCCGGTCGATGACCTCGTGCGGCAGGACCCGCCGGCCGATCTCCTTGAGCACGCCCTTGCCGCCCTGGGCCAGCTTCAGCTCCGGCGGGCAGCTCGCGGCCAGCTCGACGAACTCGTGGTCGAGGAACGGCACCCGGGCCTCCAGCCCGTGCGCCATGGTCATGTTGTCGACCCGCTTGACCGGGTCGTCGGTGAGCATGACCTGGGTGTCGATCCGCAGGCCCGCGTCCACGGCGGTCGCGGCGCCGGGCCGGGCCAGGTGGGCGGCCACGAACTCCCGTGCCGGGTCGCCGTCGGCCAGCCACGCCGGGTTGAGCACCCGGGCCAGGCCGGCCGCGTCGCGGTCGAAGAACGCCTTCGCGTACGTCTCGAGCGCCCGCTCCCGGTCAACCCCGGCCAGCGGCGGGTACCAGTGGTAGCCGCCCAGGATCTCGTCCGCGCCCTGGCCGGACTGGACCACCTTGACGTGCCGGGCGACCTCCTGGCTGAGCAGCCAGAACGCCACGCAGTCGTGGCTGACCATGGGCTCGCTCATCGCGGCGACGGCGGCCTCCAGCGGCGGCAGCAGGTCGCCGGTGGGCACCCGGATCTGGTGGTGGTCGGTGCCGAAGGTCTTCGCGACCAGGTCGGAGTAGACGAACTCGTCGCCCTCCCGGCCGCCGACCGCGTCGAAGCCGATGGAGAAGGTGGCCAGCCCGGACTGCCCCTCGCCGGCCAGCAGCGCGACCACCAGGCTGGAGTCGAGGCCGCCGGAGAGCAGCACGCCCACCGGCACGTCGGCCACCATCCGGCGGCGGACGGCGGTGGTCAGCGACTCCAGCAGCGCGTCCTGCCAGTCGTGCTCGGACCAGCCGGACCGCTCCGCGGCGCGGGTGAAGGACGGGTCCCAGTAGACCCGGTCGTGGGTGGAGCCGTCCGGCTCGTACACCCGGACCGTGGCCGGGGGAAGCTTGGCCACGCCGCGCAGGATGGTCCGCGGTGGCGGCACGATGCTGTGGAAGCTCAGGTAGTGGGCGAGCGCCACCGGGTCGATGCCCGTGTCGACGCCCCCGCCCGCGAGCAGCGCCGGCAGGGTCGAGGCGAAGCGCACCACGCCGGGGCTCTCGGCCAGGTAGAGCGGCTTGATGCCCAGCCGGTCCCGGGCCAGCACCAGGCGGCCGCTGTCCCGCTCGCTGATCGCCACCGCGAACATGCCGACCAGGTGGTCGACGAAGTCGAGCCCCCACTCGGCGTACGCCTTGACCACGACCTCGCTGTCGCCCGCCGAGAAGAAGCGGTGCCCCCTGGCCTGCAACTCGTCGCGCAGCTCGCGGTAGTTGTAGATGCAGCCGTTGAAGACGCCGGTGAGCCCGGCGGCCGGGTCGACCAGCGGCTGGCCGCTGGCGGCCGAGAGGTCGATGATCTTCAGGCGTCGATGTCCCAGCGCCGTCGGCCCCTGGGACCAGACTCCACTGTCGTCGGGTCCTCGGTCACTCATCGTGGCCGCCATCCGCTCCACGGCCGACACGTCGGCGCGTGAACCGTCACGGCGGAACTCGCCAGCCAGTCCGCACATGCCGGGCAATGCTGCCAGAGGTTGTTGCGGTTCGCCTGTTGAGCTGATGTCGGTGACGTTACGTCTTTGCTAGGATGCGCGGCCCGGTCCATCGGGCCGCTGGCCTGGGCGAAGATCCGGTAGCCCGGCGGGCCGGGTGCCCGAATCGGGCCGGGCCCACGGTGTGACAAACACCGCAGGCCCGGAAACGGACACCGGGTCGCTCAGCCGGCGGTACGCGCCACGCCGACCGGGCAGCTCAGCCCGTTGGGGCCGTGGTTGCAGTAGCCGTTCGGGTTCTTGGTCGGCGCCAGGTACTGCTGGTGGTAGTCCTCGGCGAAGTAGTAGTCGCCGAGCCGGGCGATCTCCGTGGTGATCTCACCCTTGCCGGCCCGAGCCACGATCGGCGCGAACGCGTCCCGCGAAGCCTGCGCGGTGGCCAGCTGCTCGTCGGTGGTCGCGTAGATCGCCGACCGGTACTGCGTGCCGACGTCGTTGCCCTGGCGCATGCCCTGGGTCGGGTCGTGGTTCTCCCAGAAGACCTTGAGCAGGTCCTCGTAGCTGATCTTCGACGGGTCGTAGACCACCTGGACCACCTCGGCGTGCCCGGTCATCCCCGAGCAGACCTCCTCGTACGTCGGGTTGGTGGTGTAACCACCCGCGTAGCCGGCCGACGTGGTGAGCACGCCGGGGAGGGTCCAGAACAGCCGCTCGGCGCCCCAGAAACAGCCCATCCCGAAGACGGCGACCTGCGCGCCCGCGGGGAAGGGGCCCTTCAGCGAGGACGGCAGCACCTCGTGCCGGTCGGCGATCGGCATCGCGATCAGGCGGCCCGGCAGGGCCTGGTCGGGAGAGATCATCTCGGCCTTGATGCGGCGAAGGAACACGGTGGGACTCCTCTCTTGGCTTTCCCAGCGGGTTCAACAGCGCCGGTCCCCGGTTCCTTACCCGACGGTCCCGGGCTCAGGCCAGCGCGGCGGCGACCCGGGCGGCGAAGTCCTCGGCCTCGGCGTCGTCGGCGTACCGGGTCCGGGGCCAGAAGAAGCCGCGCAGCCCGTCGCCCCTGGTCCGCGGCACCACGTGGGTGTGCAGGTGCGGGACCGACTGGGACACCTTGTTGTTCATCGCCACGAACGTCCCGCCGGCCCCCAGGCCGGCCTCCACCGCCGCGGCGAGCCGCTGCACCAGCCGGAAGTAGCCGGGCAGCGCGTCGGCCGGCAGGTCGGCGAGGGTGACCAGGTGGGTGCGCGGCACCACCAGCACGTGGCCCTTGAACACCGGCCGGGTGTCCAGGAACGCCACGCCGTCCGCCTCGTCGGCGACCCGGAACGCCGGCACCTCACCCGCCACGATCCCGCAGAACACACACCCGGCCACCCGCCCAGGCTAGGCGCTGACGGCGGGTTCCACGCGGTGGGACGGGGCGGGCGGACTAACGTCTCGGGAATGAGTCACGGCTTCGAGACGCTCGCCATCCACGCCGGTCAGGACCCGGAGGCCCGCACCGGCGCGGTGATCCCGCCGATCTATCAGACCAGCACCTACGCCCAGGACGCCGTCGGCGCGCCCCGGGAGGGCTACGAGTACAGCCGCTCCGGCAACCCCACCCGGGACGCGCTCCAGGAGTGCCTGGCCGCGCTGGAGGGCGGGCCGGTGGGGCTCGCCTTCGCCAGCGGCCTCGCCGCCGAGGACACCCTGCTGCGGACCGTCTGCAAGCCGGGCGACCACGTGGTGATCCCGGACGACGCGTACGGCGGCACGTACCGCCTCTTCGCCAAGGTGGCGGAGCGCTGGGGGCTGGACTACACCCCGGCCCGGGTCTCCGACCCGGACGCGGTCCGGGCCGCGATCCGTCCCGGCGCCACCCGGATCGTCTGGGTGGAGACCCCGACCAACCCGCTGCTCGGCATCGCCGACATCGCCGCGCTGGCCGCCGTCGCGCACGAGGCCGGCGCGCTGCTGGTGGTCGACAACACCTTCGCCTCGCCGTACCTCCAGCAGCCGATCGCCTTCGGCGCGGACGTGGTGGTCCACTCCACCACCAAGTACATCGGCGGACACTCCGACGTGGTCGGTGGCGCCCTCATCGCCGCCGACCGGGCGCTGGGCGAGGAGCTGCGCTACCACCAGAACGCGATGGGCGCCGTCAACGGCCCGTTCGACGCCTGGCTCACCCTGCGCGGCATCAAGACCCTCGGGGTACGCATGGACCGGCACTGCGACAACGCCGAGCGGATCGCCGCCTACCTGGACGGTCACGCGAAGGTCGCGCAGGTCATCTACCCGGGCCTGCCGGCGCACCCGGGTCACGAGGTGGCCGCCAAGCAGATGCGCCGGTTCGGCGGGATGATCTCCTTCCGGGCGGCGGGCGGCGAGGAGCACGCCGTGGAGATCTGCAACCGGGCGAAGCTCTTCGTGCTCGCCGAGTCGCTCGGCGGGGTCGAATCGCTGATCGAGCACCCGGGACGGATGACACACGCGAGCGCTGCCGGCTCGCCGCTTGAAGTTCCCGGCGATCTCGTGCGACTGTCTGTCGGCATCGAGACGGTCGACGACCTGCTCGCCGATCTGGAGCAGGCGCTGGGCTGACCGCTGGCTGGGGAGGATGGCCGTGCAGGACATCATGCCGACGACCTGGGTGGGGGCGACCGCGAAGCAGATCGCCCGCGGCGTACGCCGGGGTGACGTCTCCGCCACCCAGGTCGTGGCCGACCACCTCGACCACATCGCCCGCGCCGACGCCGAGCTGGCCGCGTTCCGCGCGTTCCGCGGCGGCGAGGCGATCACCGAGGCGGAGAAGGTCGACGAGCAGGAGGACCTGGCCAACCTCCCCCTGGCCGGCGTGCCGGTGGCGGTCAAGGAGAACACCCGGGTCGCCGGCCTGCCCACCTGGAACGGGTCGGCCGCGGTGCGTACCCCGGTGGCGGAGGCCGACCACGAGGTGGTCCGCCGGCTGCGCGGCGCGGGTGCGGTGATCCTCGGGGTGACCCGGATGCCGGAGCTGGGCCTCTGGGCCCTCACCGACGACGAGTCCGGGGTGACCCGCAACCCCTGGGACCCGACGCGCACCCCCGGCGGCTCCTCGGGCGGCGCGGCCGCCGCGGTGGCCGCCGGGCTGGTGCCGATCGCGCACGGCAACGACGGGCTCGGTTCGATCCGCATCCCGGCGGCCTGCTGCGGACTGGTCGGGCTCAAGCCCGGCCGCGGCGTGGTGCCCTGCCAGCTCGGCGCCGACGACTGGTTCGGCCTCACCGAGCACGGCATGCTGACCAGCACCGTGGCCGACGCGGCGGTCGGCTTCTCGGTGCTGGCCGGGCGCCGCCCGGAGAAGCTGGTCCCGCCGCCGCGGCTGCGGGTCGGCGTGTCGCTGCGCTCGCCGGTGCGCGGCGTGGCGCCGGACGCGCCGAACCGGGACGCGGTCACCGCCGCCGGCCGGCTGCTCGCCGCCGCCGGGCACGACACCGTCCCCGCCGACCCGGTCTACCCGACCCGCCTCGGCCTCCAGGGCATCGCCACCTGGTTCGCCGCGGCCGCCACCGAGGTGCAGGCCGCGGGCCTGGAGCGGCGCGGCCTCCAGCGGCGCAGCCGCCGGCACGTGTCGCTCGGCGAGTGGGCGCAGCGCCGGGGGTACGTGCGCGAGGCCGACCGGGCCGCCTGGCGCGAGCGGTCGGTGAACTTCTTCGCCGACCACTCGGTCGACCTGCTGCTCACCCCGGCACTGGCCGGCCCGCCGCCGGAGGCCGCGGGCTGGTCCGGCCGCTCCTGGCTGGCGAACATGAAGGCCAACATCCGGTACGCCCCGTACGCCGCGCCCTGGAACATCGCCGGGTTGCCGGCGATCGTGGTGCCGGTCGGCCGCCGCCCGGACGGCCTGCCGGTCGCCGTGCAGTTCGTCGGCCCGCCCGGCTCGGAGCTGCTGCTGCTCGGCGTCGCCGGCCAGTTCGAGATGCAGGCGCCGTGGCAGCGGCACGCCCCCGGCTACCCCCGGGTCGGGACGGGGTCGCCGGCCCACGCATGATCGTCTAGCGTGTGCGCGAATTCCGTACGCGACCACGGGGACGACGCCGATGCACTGCCAGATCTGCGGGGCCGACAGCCCCACCGTCGGCGCCCGCCCCCGCTGCGGCGTCTCGCCGGACCGGCCGGCGCTGTCGCCGGGGATGCCGACCTTGGCGGTACAGGGGATCGGTTCTGCCGCGGCGGTCGGGGTCGGCCTGACCGCGCTGCTGTACGCCCTGGTCGCGCTCGCACCGGCCCTGCGCGTCCTGCTGACCCCGCCCGGGAGCGATCCGGGCCGGCAGCCGACGCCGCTCGCCGTCGAGGGGCTGCTGTCTCTGGCCTACGTCGTGGTCTTCCTGACCACGGCGGTTTTGGTGATGGTCTGGATGTTCCGGGCCCGGAAGAACACCGACGCGTTCCCCGGCGGCCGGAGGGTGCTGGCCGCCCACTGGGCGATCACGGGCTGGTGGGTGCCGGTGGCAAGCCTCGCCGTGCCGTGCGTGGTGATGGTCGGCATCGTCCGGGACAGCCTCGACCGGGTGTGGCTGCGCGTCCTGGTCGGCGTCTGGTGGCTGGCCTGGCTGGCGTTCGGCGTCGCCGATCTGGTCACCAGCCTGGCCGGGGTGCGTGACCGGGTACGCCGCGCAGAGCAGGGGCTGGCACCGGATCTCGACCACTATCGGGACGCCGCGCTGCGCAACATTGTCCCGGCGCTGGCCTGTCTCGTCGCCGCGGTCGCACTGATCGCGGTCGTGCTGCGCGTCTCCGCCGCGCAGCAGGCCCGGATCGACGGGGCGGCGTGGCAGGCTGCCCTGCTGCCACCGTCGGCCCCGACGCAGCCCGTCACCGGGCCGTCGCCGCAGGTGCCCGGTGAGCCGACCGTGGCGTCGCCGCAGGTTCCGCCGGGGGCGGGTGGCACGATCGGGGCATGACGGAACTGGTCGGTCTCGCCGACGTACAGGCCGCGCGGGAACTGCTCGCCGGCGTCACCCGCACCACCCCGCTCGAGCCGTCCCGGCCGCTCAGCGCCGCCCTCGGCGGGCCGGCCTGGCTGAAGTGCGAGAACGTGCAACGCGCCGGGTCGTACAAGGTGCGCGGCGCCTACGTGCGGATCTCCCGGCTCTCCGCCGAGGAGCGGGAACGCGGGGTGGTCGCGGCGAGCGCCGGCAACCACGCCCAGGGGGTGGCGCTCGCCGCCGGCCTGGTCGGCGCGCACGCCACGGTCTTCATGCCGGTCAACGCGCCGCTGCCCAAGGTGGCCGCCACCAAGGGGTACGGCGCCCAGGTCGAGCTGGTCGGCAACACGGTGGACGAGTCGCTGGTCGCGGCGCAGACCTTCGCCGAGCGGACCGGCGCGGTGTTCATCCACCCGTTCGATCACCGGGACGTCATCGCCGGGCAGGGCACGGTGGCCCTGGAGATCCTCGAACAGTGCCCGGACGTGAAGACCATCGTGACCGGGGTGGGCGGCGGCGGGCTGATCTCCGGCCTGGCCGTGGTCGCGAAGGCGCTGCGTCCCGACGTACGCGTGATCGGGGTGCAGGCGGCCAGCGCCGCCGCCTTCCCGCCCTCGCTCAAGGCCGGCGAGCCCGTCCGGCTGCCCTTCTTCTCGACGATCGCCGACGGCATCGCGGTGGGCCGTCCCGGCGAGCTGACCTTCACCCACGTCCGCAAGCTGGTCGACGAGATCGTCACGGTCTCCGAGGAGGACATCTCCCGGGCGCTGCTGATGCTGCTGGAGCGCGGCAAGCAGGTGGTGGAGCCGGCCGGCGCGGTCGGCGTGGCGGCGCTGCTGGCCGGTGCCGTCGAGGTGCAGGCGCCGGTGGTGGCGGTGCTCTCCGGCGGCAACATCGACCCGCTGCTGATGCTGCGGGTGATCGAGCACGGCCTGGCGGCGGCCGGCCGCTACCTGCGGGTCACCGTCCGCTGCACCGACCGGCCGGGGCAGCTCGCCTCGCTGCTCGGCGAGATCGCCGAGCACCGGGCCAACGTGGTCGACGTGGTGCACCAGCGGGCCAACCCGCACCTGCGGCTCGGCGAGGTGGAGGTGGCGCTCTCCGTGGAGACCCGCGGCGTGGAGCACTCGGACACCCTGATCAGCGCCCTGCGGGCCAGCGGATACCAGGTGGTCTTCGCCGGCGAGGGGTGAGGCACGGACGCGACCGCCCCGGCCGGACGGTGCCGGTCGGGGCAGTCGGGGTGTGGCTCGGGTCCGAGGAGCCTGTCAGCCTCGGTCGGGTCGGACCCGAGCCGTCCGGCGCGGGTCCGGTTGGCGGCTAGCCGGCGAACGGCTCGAACTTGACCACCGTCACCTTGATGTCGGCCCCGCTCGGGGCCGTGTAGGTGCAGGTCTGGCCCGCCTTGCCGCCCAGGATCGCCTTGCCGAGCGCGGACTCGGGGCTGTAGACGGTGAGGTCGGTCGTGGAGGCGATCTCGCGGGAGCCGAGCAGGAAGGTCTCGGTGTCGTCGGCGTCGTCGTCGAAGTAGATCGTGACGACCATGCCGGGCGACACCGCGTCGGCGGTCGGGGCCTCGCCGACCTTGGCCGTGCGGAGCAGCTCCTTCAGGTAGAGGATGCGACCCTCCGCCTTGCCCTGCTCCTCGCGGGCGGCGTGGTAGCCACCGTTCTCCCGCAGGTCGCCCTCCTCGCGCCGGGCGTTGATCTCGGCGGCGATGACCGGCCGGTTGGCGATGTGCTCGTCGAGCTCGGCCTTCAGGCGGTCGTATGCGTCCTGGGACAGCCAGGTGGCGGGCGCCTCGTTGTCATTGGTGGACACAGGCGATCTCCTCGTTGGTGCGGACTGGCTGACAGGTGAACTACCAAGTTACCAGTGCCGGGCACGTCAGGGTGTCGCCGATCACCCCGGGTGCCGGCGGTGGAGACCCGGGGTGCGGGGTGTGCCGGCGGCTCGCCGGCCTCCGGCTCAGCCGGCCGGCCGGCAGCGCAGCACCTCGCCGATGAAGGGCCGGGCCGTGGTCGGCACCTCCTGCCGGACCCGGACGTGCCGTTCGCCGGGCCGGGCGGTCACCGTGGCCTCGACGTGGCCCACCTCGGCGCCGTCGTGGGAGCGGGCCCGCAGCAGGCAGGTCGCCGAGCCGCCGGCCGGGACGGTCACCCGGAAGTCGACGACCACCCGGGAGTCGGTGATCCCGGTGTAGGTGATCACCTCGGCCCGGTAGTCGGGGTCGCCGTACTGGGAGTAGAGCTTGACCGCGAGCAGCCCGAGGAGCGCGAGCAGGACCGCTCCCACCAGCACGAGCAGGAGGGGACGGCGGCGCCCCGGCTCCCGGCGTCGGCCGTAGCGGCCGGGCGGGAAGACGGGTGCACCCGGTGCGACTGTGGCGTGCGTCTCGCTCACCGGCGGGTATCTCCTGGCGTTGTTGTCGGCGGCATCGGCAAGAATGGCAGAGTCCATCTTCCCAGCCCGGCGCTGAGTCAAGGATGGCAGGTCGGCCCCGCCGCCGGCCGGCCAGCACGGGGGCTTTCGCGGGCGCGGGGGGAGATTCCGGCAGGTCAGCCGGGCGGGCCCGGGCGGGCCGGGCCCGGTGGGCAGAGACGAGGAGCGCCGAAGGTGGCAGAGCAGCTGCGGCTCATGGCGGTGCACGCCCATCCCGACGACGAGTCGAGCAAGGGCGCCGCCACCATGGCGAAATACGTCGCCGAGGGGGTGGATGTCCTGGTCGTCACCTGCACGGGTGGTGAGCGGGGCAGCGTTCTGAACCCCAAGATGGACCGGCCCGACGTGTGGGCCAACATCGGCGACATCCGCCGCGCCGAGATGGACGCGGCCCGGGCCATCCTCGGCATCGAGCAGGCCTGGCTCGGCTTCGTCGACTCGGGGCTGCCGGAGGGCGACCCGCTGCCGCCGCTGCCCGGGGGCTGTTTCGCCCTGGAGGACGTCGAGGTCGCGGCCGCCCCGCTGGTGCGGCTCATGCGCCAGTTCCGTCCGCACGTCGTCACCACGTACGACGAGGAGGGCGGCTACCCGCACCCCGACCACATCATGACCCACAAGGTGACCGTGGCCGCCTTCGAGGCCGCCGGCGACCCGGACCGCCACCCCGAGCTGGGTGAGCCGTGGCAGCCGCTCAAGCTCTACTACGACGTGGGCTTCTCCCGGGCCAAGATCATGGCGCTGCACGAGGCGATGCTCGCCGCCGGCCTGGAGTCGCCGTACGGGGAGTGGATGAAGCGCTGGGAGGATCGCCCCGACAAGGGCGAGCGCATCACCACCCGGGTCGACTGCGCCGAATACTTCCCGGTCCGCGACGACGCGCTGCGCGCCCACGCCACCCAGATCGACCCGGACGGCTTCTGGTTCCAGGTGCCGATGGATCTCCAGCAGCGTGCCTGGCCGACCGAGGACTTCCAGCTCGCCCGCTCGCTGGTCGACAGCCCGCTGCCCGAGTCGGACCTCTTCGCCGGGGTGCGCGAGACGTGCCATGCCCGCTGATTCCCCGGCGGGCTACGCTGGTGGTCAGCCGCACATCGGAGGAACACCATGCTGACCGCCGCCCAGGTGCTCGCGGAGAACAACTTCGGTGACACCCGTACGGGTGGTCTGGCCGGTCCGATGGGCCTCTTCCTCATCGTGCTGCTGGCCACCGCCACCGTCCTGCTGATCCGGAACATGAACGCCCGGCTGCGCCGGCTGCCCGACCGGTTCCCCCAGCAGGCCGGCCCGGCCGAGCCGGGTCGGACCGACGCGACAGTCGCCGATCCGACAGACGGGACCACCGCGCAGGAATCACCGACGAACGGCCCCAACGGCTCCCAGCAGCGCCGGAACAGCTGAACAGCGCGTGAATCACGCCGAAGCCGGTCGTCGACCCCTGTTGCGACCACCGGCTTTGGCTTAGCCTTCCGCCGGGGGGACCGAAAGGCCCCGAGCCGTGCGCGGAAGGGGGGCGCCGATGTCGTTGGCAGCAACGGCCCCCGACCGTGCCCTCGGGCCGCCGTCCGACGGGGTGGGCCCGTGACCTCCGGCCGGGCCGGCGATCTCCCCGATCGGCTGGGTCTGCGCGGCACGCCGGTCGGAGTCCTCCTGCTGACCTCGGCCGTCGCGGTCACCGCCGTGGTGGCCGCCGTGGTCGGCCTCACCATCCCCACGCACCTGCCCCCGGACGACCCGCTGCCCGGGTTCGTCCGGTTCGGCATCGCCGTGGTCGCGTTCGCCGTGGCCCAGCTCGCCCGGCTGCGCTTCCGCACCGCCTCGGGCATGGTCAGCATCACCTGGGGCGAGGCCGCCCTGGTCGTCTGCCTCTACCTCGTACCGGCCGGCTGGCTGCCGGCCGCCGCGCTGCTCGGCGCCGGGGCCGCGTGGACCACGATGTCCCTGGTCACCGACCGCCGGCCGGCGCTGGAGCTGGTCCGGATCGCCGGCTCGCTCAGCGCCGCCACCGCGCTCGCCGCCGCGGTGGCCAGCGCGCTCGGCCGGCCGTTGCTCGCCGCGGCGCTCACCCCCGAGCTGGCGCTCGCGCTGACCGCCGGCGCGGTGGTCTACCTGCTCACCACCGCCTGGCTGGGCGGCGCCGGCCTCGCGCTGCTGCACGGCATCCCGATCGGGCCGCCGCTGCTCGCCGCGCTCCGCGGCAAGCAGCTCATGTTCGTCGGCAACGTGGCGGTCGGCCTGGTGGTGGTCAGCCTGCTGGGGCTCGACCCGCGCTGGCTGCTGCTCCTGCCGCCGCCGCTCTGGCTGCTCCAGCAGACCTACCGGCACCGGCTCCGGGCCGACCAGGAGCGGCGGACCTGGCGGGCGTTCGCCGAGGCCACCGCCGCGCTCAACCAGCTCGACGAGCGGGGCGTGGCGACCGCGGCGGTGACCGGGGCGCTCAACCTGTTCGGCGCCGAGCTGGTCGAGGTGGACGTGGCCCGGGGCGACGGCCGCTGGCGTCGCTACCGGACGGACACCGGCGGCCAGGTGCGCGACCGCGAGGTGGAGCCCCCGCCGGCCACCGGGTCCGGCGAACACGAGCTGGTCCGGCGGCTCGCCGTGGGCAGCGCCGAGGTCGGCCGGCTGCGGGTCCGGTTCCCCCGGTCCGCCCCGCCCACCGACCGCGAACGGGACGGGGTCGCCGCGTTCGGCGACGCGCTGGCCGCCGCCCTGCACGACGCCGCGACCCACCGCGAGCTGCGGCTGGTCACCGCCCGGTCGTCGTACGAGGCGGTGCACGACCAGCTCACCGGGCTGCTCAACCGGGCCGCCCTGCTGACCAAGGGCGACCAGGCGCTGCGGCAGCGGGCCCACGACCACCCGGTGGCGTTGCTGCTGCTCGACATCAACCAGTTCAAAGAGGTCAACGACACCCTCGGGCACGCGGCCGGCGACCAGCTGCTGCGGCTGGCCGCGAGCCGGCTGACCACCATGGCCCGTCCGGGCGACCTGCTCGGGCGGCTCGGCGGCGACGAGTTCGCCCTGCTGCTGACCACGGTCCCGGTGGTCGACGACCGGGCCGCCCCGCTGGCGTACGCGCTGCGCCAGGCCCGGGAGATCGCCGAGCGGCTGGCCGCGCCGACCGAGGTGGCCGGGGTGCGCATGTCGGTCGAGGTGGCGGTCGGCGTGGTGGTCGCCGACGCGGGCACCGCCGACCTGACCGAGCTGCTGCGGCGGGCCGACATCGCCATGTACCAGGCGAAGGAGGGCGGCGGCAGCGTCGCCGCGTACGACAGCTCGCGCGATGCGGCGAGCACCGACCACCTGGCGCTGCTCGCGGAGCTGCGGGAGGCCCTGGCGGCCGACGACCAGCTGGTGCTGGCCCTGCAGCCGGCGGTGGACCTGGCGACCGGCGCCCCGACCGGGGTGGAGGCGCTGATCCGCTGGCGGCACCCGCGGCGGGGCTGGCTCGGCCCGGCGGACTTCATCCGGCCGGTGGAGAACAGCGAGCAGCTCGGCAGCTTCACCCGCTACGTGCTGGACAAGGCCCTGGCGGTGGCGGCCGGCTGGGCGCGCGAGGGGCTGGACATCCCGATCTCGGTGAACCTGTCGGCGCGCAGCCTGCTCGACCCGCGGCTGCCGGCCGAGATCGGCGAGGCGCTGCGCCGGCACCAGGTCCCGCCGCACCGGCTGGTCCTGGAGATCACCGAGACCGTGGTGATGAGCGAGCTGGAGGTCATCGACGAGGTGCTGGCCACCCTCCGCTCGATGGGGGTGCAGCTCGCCGTCGACGACTTCGGCACCGGGTTCTCCTCGCTGACCTTCCTGACCCGGATCGCGGTCGACGAGTTGAAGGTGGACCGTTCCTTCGTGATCCGGATGGCCGACTCGCCGGAGGCGGCCGCCATCGTGCGGACCACCGTCGGGCTCGCCCACGAACTGGGGCTGCGGGTGGTGGCCGAGGGCGTGGAGACCGCCGAGCAGCGGACCGCCCTGGCCGAGCTGGGCTGCACCGCCGCCCAGGGCTACCACTTCTTCAAGCCGATGCCGGCGGACAAGATCGGGGCGGTGCTCGGGTCGCTGCTGGACACCGCGCGCGGCAACGTCTTCCCGCTCCGCGCCGACGGCGCCTCCTGACCCGCTCCGGCCGGCCCGGCTGATCAGGATCGGACGGGGCGACGCGGTCGTCGCGCCCCCATTAGGCTCGATTGAGCTGGGTGGATGCCTCGATCCGCCGAGCGTCTCAGCCATCTTCCGAAGGGGACAGCATGCGACTCTCCCGAAGACTTCCCGTCGTGACGACGGTGCTGTCGCTGGCCGCCACGGCGGTCGGCGCGCTGGCCGTCGCCCCGCCCGCCCAGGCGGAAGCGGTGCAGTCCGGATCGCTCGTGGTGACCGGCGACCCGGACGACCCCATCACCGAGGGGCGGAGCTATTCGTTCTCCACGGCGTCCGGGCACGGGTTCGACGTCTGGGGCACGGCCAACCACCTCACGGTCCGGGTCTACGACCAGGCCACCGGCTACTGGACCCTCGACCTGTCCGCGCCGGTCGGCCAGCCGCTGGCCGTGGGCACCTACACCGGTGCCACCGCGAACACCTACGAGAGCCCGCTGCCGGGGCTCGCCCTGAGCGGAAACGACCGCTCCTGCGGTGGCGCGTCGACCGGCTCGTTCACCGTCACGGACATCTCGTGGGGACCGCACGACTACCTGGAGCGCTTCGACGCCACCTTCGAGCAGAGCTGCGCCTACTACCCGGGGGCCGCCCGGGGCGAGGTGCACGTCGCCAACCCGCCCGCGCCGCCTGTGCTGGCGGTCGACGTGGCGGTGGCCGCGTCCGGCACGGTCGACGCCGGGACGGGCGAGGTGACGGTGCACGGCACGGTGACCTGCACCGCGCCGGCCACGGTCTACCTGCAGGGCGAGGTGACCCAGGTCCAGAACCGGCTGCTGGCCAAGGGTGCCTTCCGAGCGGAGGCGGCGTGCACCCCGGGAACGCCGGCGGCCTGGACCGCCTCCACCCCGTCGTACACGTCGACGCCGTTCCGTCAGGGCGACGTCGAGGTGGTCGGCAACGCCAGCGCCTACGACACCACGTACGACGTCTTCGTCAACGGTGACGACACGGCGGTGGTGCGGTTGCGGAAGGCCTGATCCTCCGGCCGTCCGGCCCGGGTTCCGCGAGGCGGGCCGGGCCGGACGGGCGCGGTGCTGGTCGATCGGCTCAGCCGCGGGGCAGGGTCTGGCCGACCACGGAGGGCAGGGCCGCCCAGTCGGCGGAGGCGACGCTGGCGTGCGCGGCCGCGAGCTGGGCCAGCCGGGCGCGGGCCGCCTCCGCGTCGGCGTCGCCCACCACCGGGGGGACGTTCTGGGCGTCGGTCATCACCAGCAGATAGTGGTTGGTGTCATACCAGGCGGTGTCGACGCCCCCGGTGACGTACGCCGTGGCGTCGCCGTCGAAGAGCACGAACCAGGGCCGTAGGCTCGCGTCGGCGTACCGGCCGCGCGGGTCGCCCGTCTGGGCCCGGTGCACCGCCGGAAACGCGCGGGCGCTGCCCAGCGTGCCGGCCGCGGCCAGGCCGGCCAGGTGGCGGGCGTACTCGACGTCGGTCCACAGGGTGTCGGTCGGGTTGCCCTCCTCCACCGTGCCGGGGATCAGCTCGACGATCACCTTGCCGGCGAGCTGCGCCAGGCTGGGCCAGGCGTCGGCGCGCGCGGCGGCGTCCAGGCTCGGGTGACCGCCGAGGAGGTCGGCCGGGCGGAACACCCGGTCGCCCAACCGCGCGGCGAGCACCGCGTCGAGCTGGGCCGGCCCCTGGCCGGTACGGCCGCTGAAGCCCGTCTTCAGCTCCAGCTTGAGGATCAGCGGGCCGGCGTCGGGGTGCGCGCCCAACCAGAGCCGGATGTCGTCCAGGCAGTGCTCCAGGTTCCGGTTCCGGGTGCCGGTGTAGAGCTGGGCGGCGCTGGTGGCGGCGACGCAGTTGTTGTCGTTGCCCAGCGGGTTCGAGTGGCTGACCCGCCACTGCCGGGTCAGCACGTCCGGCCAGACGTCCAGCTCGATCAGCCCGGGCCGGGCGTCGAGCGCCTGGGCCAGGTAGGTGTAGGTGCCACGGTCGTAGGCGTTGTGGGTGCCCACCACGGTGGTGGCGGAGATCCGGGTACCGGGGTCCACCGCGGCCGACGCGGGCCGGGCGCTGACCATCGCGGCGAGGACCGCGAGGGCGACGAGTGCCGACAGGGCGCGGAGTCTCTGCATGCCTACCTCCTCCGAGGCCGGCGACGGTCACCGGCATGCACAGATATAAATGGATGAACGTGAACACCGGAAGGCCCTCGGGTGCCCGGTCGCGGATGATCCGACGAGCGCCGGAGCGGGCCATGGTCCGGACCGGACGGTGCGCGCGACGGGACCCCGCGTGACCGGCCCGCCGGTTATGGTCGATCGACCAGGTCAAATGGGTCCGGCCGACCGTCGGCCCCGTCCATCGTCGAGAGGAAGAGCATGCATCCACTCCAGCGACGAGCCGCACTGGCGGCGACCGTTTCCCTGGCCGCGCTCGCGGTCGGGGCCTGGGCCGGCGCCGCGCCCGCACTCGCGCAGCAGGCCGAGTCGGGGACGTTCTCCGTCGGCGGCGACCCCGGCGACCCGGTCACCCTCGGCGGGTCCCACTCCTACGCGACCACCGCCGGCGATGTGCTCGACGTCAACGCCTACTACGACGCGGAGCACAGCATCAACGTCGCGGTCACCGGCGCGAACGGCGACTGGTGGCAGCTCAAGCTCGCCGCGCCGAACGGCCAGGACCTGGCGGCGGGCAGCTATCCGGACGCCGGCAACTACGAGACGGACACCCGCGCCGGGCTCAGCCTCCTCGGCAACGGCCGCTCGTGCGCCAACGGCGACAACTCCTTCACCATCCACGAGCTGGTGTTCGGCCCGTACGGGTACGTCGAGAAGCTCGACGCGAGCTTCGTCCAGCACTGCACGGGCGCCACCGGCGCGGCGTACGGCGAGGTGCACCTGGTCACGCCACCGCCGGCGCCGGCGCTCGGCCTGGTGCTGGACGTCGCCACCTCGGGCACCGCTGACGGCCTCAACGGCAAGGCGACCGTCCGCGGCACGGTGACCTGCACCGAGCCGGTCACGGTGACCATCACCGGTGAGGTGGGCCAGCAGCGCAACCGCCTGCGCGCCGAGGGTGCCTTCCGAGCGGAGGCGGCATGCACTCCCGGCACGGCCGTGGCCTGGTCGGCGGTCGCCGCCCCGGCCGGTGAGGTGGCCTTCGGCAGCGGCGACGCGGAGGTGGTGGCACACGCCACCGGCTACGACGCCACCTGGAACAAGTGGCCCACCGTGGACGACGCCGCGGTCGTCCGGCTGAAGAAGGTCTGAGCCCGGTCCGGCCCGGGGCCCACCAGGCTCCGGGCCGGCCCACCGGGTCGTGAGTCGGGTCGCCGACCGGCAGGCGGAGCGGGGCAGCGGGGCCTGGCTTCAGGCGCCTAGCCTCAACTCGGGCCGCGCATCGACACGCGCGGCCGGCAGTCCATCTTCGGGGGAGGACACATGCGCATTTCCCGGCGACGTCCGCTGCTCGCGGCGGCCCTGGCTCTACTCGCCGGCGTGGCCGGCCTGGCCATGGCCACGCCCGCCCAGGCGGAGCCCCGGGAGGTGCCCGCCACGGGCACCTTCACGGTCTCCGGCGAGGCGGGGGAGCCGCTCACCGGCGGCAACTCCTACGCCTACTCCAGCGACGCGGGCGACGAGATGCGGTTGTGGGGGCACGACCAGGAGATCACCGTTCGGGTGTTCGCCGGCTGGCACCTCATCCTGGTCGCCGGCCCGGACCGGCCGCTCGCGCCGGGCACCTACACCGACGCGCTCGGCTACCCGTGGCCCGGGCCGAATCCGGGGCTGACCCTTGTCGGCCGCAACGGTCCGTGCGACGAGAGCATCGGCTCGTTCACCATTACCGACGTGGACTTCGCCCCGTACGGCTACATGGAGAAGCTGGACGCCA
>NZ_JBSSLX010000037.1:0-38619 GCF_053890995.1 Micromonospora sp. I033
GGGGTGGCCGACCGGGCCCGGGCCGCGGCGCCGTACATCCGGACCGTGCTGCGCTGGACCTGGCCGGGGAGCATGCGGATGCCGGTGGCGGTGGCGCGGTGGCCGTACACGTCGGTGACCCGGATGGTGAACGGCCCGGGGCCGGCGCCGGAGTCGATGAGCCAGTAGTTGTAGTCCTGGCGGGCGGCGGCGCGCCAGGACCCGCCCTGCCGCACCTCGACGGCGCGCAGCGGGTTGCCGTGGTCGCCGACCAGGACGGCGAACCACCACTGCGAGGCGCCCTCCTTGACGCGGAAGGTGAGCGGGCCGGGCAGGGGCGGGTCGACCACCGCGCGGTAGCTGACCTTGACGACGCCCTGCACCGGGTCGGCGATCCGGGCGAACGCCTCGGCGGAGAGGTCGAGGTGGCCGGGTTCGCACTCCGGGCACTGGTCCATGACGAGGACCCGCACGGTCCCCTCGGGGCCGGTGACGTCGAGGTGGCCACCGCAGGACGCGCCGGCCGCGTACTCGGCGGGGCCGAGGGCGACGTAGAGCCGGTTCGCGGGCGCGGTGGGCCGCGAGCAGTTGCCGCCGGCACCCTTCGAGTCGTAGAAGGTCGCCTTTCCGGTGTGGACGGTGCCGCCGAGCGGCGGTGCGGCGAGCGCCCCGGCGGGCAGGGCGCGGGGCGGCGGGGCGGCGCAGGCGGGTGCGGCGCCGCCGCGTACCGCGAGGGTCACCCCGACCACGGCGGCGAGCGTGGCGAGGCCGCCCGCGGCGAGCCAGCGGCGCGGGCCGGCCGGGGCACGGCGGCGGCCGGCCCGGGTGGGCCGGTGCTCGTCCCCGGACGGGGCCGGGCGGCTGGGAGCGCTGCCGTCGGTCACGCCGGTCGATGCTGCCGGACCGGCGGTGGGCCGGACAAGCGCGCTAAGCGAAAGCTAAGACGGGCTCACGGCCGCCGGGCGTGCGGAACGGTCACCAGGCGACGCCGATGCCGTCTCCCGGGTACCAGTGCCGGGCCGGGGTCTCCCGGTAGGCGAGGAACCGCCGGCCGGTCCGTTCGGCGTGTTCCGCGAGGACGTTGGTGGCGGTGACGTTGTCGGTGAGCAGCACGGCGCCGGGGGCGAGCTTCGGTTCGACGGCCTCGAACTCGCTCCGCTCGTGCACCCGGCTGTGGTCGCTGTCGTGGAGAAAGAGGTCGACCGGCCGCTCCAGCGCGCCGATCGAGGCGACCGAGTCGCCGATGACGAGGTCGACCACGTCGGCCCACGGGGTGGCCCGGGCCAGGTAGCCGGCCTCCGGGTTGATGTCGAGGGAGGTGAGCCGGCCCGGGTGGCCCTCGGCGGCGTTGCGCAGCAGGGCGGCGGCCAGGACGCAGCTGCCGAGGCCCTTGTCCACGCCGGTCTCCACAACGTGGGCGGGCTTGCGGGCGCGGACGATGGCGTACCAGCCGATCCGGCGGGCGTAGCGGACCTGCCGGTCGGCCAGGCCGCGGCGGGAGGCGGTGGCGGTGGCGGTCTCGATGTGGGCGCGCAGCTTGTCGTCGCCCTCGATCTCGGCGAACCAGCCGCGCACCTGCCCGACCGGGACCTCGCAGGTCACGCTGACGAACCACGCCAGGTGGTGCCGGCTGAGCTTGGTCAGCTCGTACGTGTAGTTGTGGTGCTCCCGCGAGGTGAGCAGCCATCGGGCGGAGGTGCGCAGCACCCGGGCGTCGTGCCGGGCCACCCGGGCCAGGCGCTTGGGGAAGGCGGCGACCGGCGCCAGCCGGGTGCGGGCGATGGCCCGACGGAGCTTCGTTGCATCCACCCGTGACGTTGTACCAGGTTCGGGGCGACGGTTGAGGAGGAAAGCGCCGAACGGGTGGGCGAGGCTGGCCGCTCGGATGAGGGTCCGCGTGACGGAGCGTGAGTCAGTAGCATCGCGCGCATGTCAGATCGCCAGCGGACCGTCGCCGGACCGCACGTGTCAGCCAGCAGCTCCGAAGTGGATTCTTCCGACGCCGGGGCGGACGCGCCCGCCGCTCCGCGACGGCGGCGTGGCCGGCGGATCGTGCTGATCACCCTGCTGGTGCTGGCCCTGCTCGGCGCCGGGGGTGTCGGCGCGGGGGCCCTCTACCTGCGGTCGGTGGAGTCGGACATCGAGCGGGTCGACGCCTTCGAGGGCGTGCCGCAGGAGGCCCGGCCACCGATCGCGGCGGCCGACGCCATGAACATCATGATCCTGGGCAGCGACTCGCGCGACCCGGAGAGCACCGGCGGCTCGCGGTCGGACACCATCATCGTGGCCCACCTGCCGAAGGGCCGGAAGAGCGCGCAGCTGATCTCCATCCCGCGGGACACCTGGGTGCACGTGCCGCGCTCGAAGGACGGCCAGCACGGCGACCGCGACGCGAAGATCAACGCGGCGTACGCCTGGGGCGGTGTGCCGCTCATGGTGCAGACGGTCGAGAAGTTCACCGGCGTGCGGATCGACCACGTGACCATTGTGGACTTCGCGGGATTCAAGGAGATCATCGACGCGCTCGGCGGCATCGACATCGTCTCCGACCGGGAGTTCACCTCCATCCACCCGCCGTTCCGCAAGTTCACCAAGGGCGTTCAGCACATGGACGGCGAGACGGCCCTGGACTACTCCCGGCAGCGCAAGCAGTTCCCGGACGGCGACTTCGCCCGGATCCGCCACCAGCAGCAGGTCATCAAGGCGATCCTCGACAAGGCGGCCTCCGGCGGCATCCTCACCAACCCGGGCCGGCTCAACGACTTCGTCAAGGCGTCGACCTCCGCGGTCTCGGTCGACAAGGGAATGTCGCTGCTGGACATGGCGACCGACCTGCGCGGCCTTCGCGGTTCGAACCTGGTCTTCTTCACCAGTCCCACCAGGGGCACCGGCCGGGTCGGCACCGAGAGCGTGGTGTTCCCGGACACCGCCAAGGCGCGCACGTTCTACGACGCGGTACGCCGGGACGCGGTGTCGGAAATCGCGGCCGCCGCAAAGTAGGATCCCGGACTGCCCGGGCGGTCCTGTCGGCATGGACGATCCGGCCGTATCCTGCGAACGCTCCGTTCGGTCGGGACAGCCGAGCGTGTGCGCCACGGGGGAAGGACCAACAATGCCATGGCAACCGGCTACGGGCCACCAGACCGCGACGACCAGGGAACATGCCGAGCGTCCACAGGGAATGCCGGCGATGGTCGGTGACGACGAGAGGGCCGGCCGGCCGGGTGTGCCGCTGATCCCGACGGCCCGGCCCTCGGGCGACCGTCCGTCCGCGCCGGCGCGGCCCGGGCTGGACGTGACGGCGGTGCTGCCGTACGCGAGCTCCCGCGCCTCCCGCCGTACCCGGGGCCTGCGGGCGTGGATGATGACGGCGCCCGTCGACGTCGCCGCGCTGCTCGCTCCGCTGCTCGTCACCCACCAGTACTGGCGCGGAACCCTGGTCATGGCGGGCCTCACGGTCGCCTTCTTCGCCGCCGGCGGGCTCTACCACGCCCGACGCCACGTGAGCATCCTGGACGAGCTGCCCAGCCTCTGCGGGCGGCTGCTGGCCTCGGCCGCCGTGGTGGCGATGATCGCCGCCCTGCGGCACGGGTCCGCCGAGTACGTCCTCGGCTTCACCCGGGGTGTGGGGGTGGCCGCCGGGCTGGTGGTCGTGGGCCGGGTGGTGACCCGGGAGGTCGCCACCGTCGCCCGCAAGCGCCGGTGGGTGGAGCACAACGCGATCATCATCGGCAGCGGTCCCACCGCCGTGGAACTCGCCCGCCTGCTGCGTCGCTACCCGCAGTACGGCCTGCGCTTCGTCGGCTGTGTCGACACCTCGCCGCACCCGGGACCGGCCGCCCACCCGCTGATCGGTCGCCTCGACGACCTGGAGCAGCTGGTGCGGATCGTCGAGTGCGACGTGCTCATCATCGCCGACCCGGACTGCCCGGAGCCGGCGCTCATGGAGGTGCTGCGCCGGCCGGCGAACGCCGCCTGCGACCTGTGGGCGGTGCCCCGGCTGTGGGGCTCCCGGTCCCACGGCGACCACATCGGCGCGATCCCCATCGTGAAGGTGGGCGACACCACGCTGTCCGGTCCCCGGTGGGCGCTCAAGCGGGCATCCGACGTGGCGTTCGCGCTGGTGGCGCTGCTCCTGCTGAGCCCGGTCCTGCTGCTGTGCGCGATCGCGGTGCTCATCGACGGCGGTCCGGGCATCTTCTTCCGGCAGGAGCGGATCGGCCGGCACGGCGCGCGGTTCCACATCATCAAGTTCCGCTCGATGCGGCCGGTGGACGAGCACGAGTCCCAGACGAACTGGTCCATCGCGCACGACCAGCGGGTCGGCCCGATCGGCCGGTTCCTGCGGCGCACCTCGCTGGACGAGCTGCCGCAGCTGTGGAACATCCTGCGCGGCGACATGAGCGTCGTCGGGCCGCGGCCGGAACGTCCGTACTTCGTGGAGAAGTTCTCCGCCGAGTACCCGACCTACGCCATGCGCCACCGGGTGCCGGTGGGCCTGACCGGGCTGGCGCAGGTCAGTGGCCTGCGCGGAGACACACCCATCTCCGACCGCGCCCGGTTCGACAACTACTACATCGAGAACTGGTCGTTGTGGCTGGACGCCAAGGTGCTGCTGCGCACCGTGGCGGAGGTGTTCCGCGCCGGCGGCCGCTGACCGACCGGCGCCCCGGGCTGTCCCCCGGACCGCCGCGCACCGTCCGCCCCTGATTCCCTGGAGATCCTCTTGCCGGACGTTTCGGTCGTCATTCCCACGACGGGCAGGCCCAGCGTCGCCGAGGCGGTGCGCAGCGCCCGCGCCCAGCACACGGTCTCGGTGCGCGTCGTGGTGGTCTGCGACCTCGCCGAGGTGCCCGCCACCGTGCGGGAGTTGCGCGGCGAGGTGGACGAGGTGGTCTGCACGGGCGGAGGGCGTCGCGGCTCGTACGCGCGCAACCTCGGCGTAGCGCACGCCGCGCCGGGCAGCCACGTCGCCTTCCTCGACGACGACGACGCCTGGCTGCCGGGCAAGCTGGCCGCCCAGGTGCCGGTGCTGGAACGGCTGGCCGCCGAGGGCTGGCGGCCCGTGGTGTCGTCCCGGATCCTCCAACGCAGGGCCGGTGCCGAACCGCTGCCCACCGCCGCCCCGGCCACGCTGATCGCGGACGGCGCGCTGCCCGAGGACTACCTCTTCCGCCGCCGCCGGCTCGGTGTCGGCCGGCAGTCGCTGCCCACCTCGACCCTGCTCACCACCGGTGAGCTGGCGGCCGCGTGCCGCTGGGACGAGACACTGCCCCGGCACCAGGACTGGGACTGGCTGGTCCGGGCGGCCCGCCTGCCCGGTGTGCGGATCACGCAGGTGCCGGAGGCCACGGCCGTCTACACCGTAGGCAGCCCCGGGTCGATCTCCGCGGGGGCCGACTGGCGCACGTCGTGGGCGTGGGCCAGTCGCTGGGAGGGCGTCTGGGCCCGGGAGACGTTCGCCGACTTCGTCGCCGCGCAGACCCTCCGGTACGCCCTGCAGGCCCGCGACTGGGCCGGGGTACGGGAGATGATGCGGGCGATCCGGCGGAACTCGGCGCCCTCCGCGCCGAACGCCGCGCTGGCCGCACTCGGCATGGTGCCGCGTGCCACCCTCGAGCGCGTCGCCATGCGGCGGTCGCGCACGGCCAGCGACACCACCATCCCGCGACAGCCGGACGGGTCCCACTGATGCGCCTGCACTTCGTCCTTCCCCAGCTTGAGCCCTGCTACGGGATGGAGCGGGCCGCCGTACTGCTGATGCGGAGCCTGCGGGCGTCCGGGGTGGCGGTCTCGGCGACCGTGCTGTCCCGGGGTGTCCCGGCCGGCCTCGACGACCTGGCCGTGGACCGGCTGGGGGTGAGCAGCCGGATCACCCGCCTCGTGGAGGCCGTCCCGCCGCTGCGGCGTCGGCTGCGGGCGCTGCCCGCCGACACCGTGATCGTGTCCAGCGGGCTCTGGGCCGCGGTTCCCGTCGGCGCGGCGCTGGCCGGCTCCGGCCGGGACTTCGTCGCCTGGGAGCACTCCCTGCTGCCCGCGCGGCTCGCCGCCGACCGGCGGGTCCGGGTGCTGACCCGGATCGCCCGGACGGCGGCGCTGCGGCCGCGCCTCGTCGTCGCGGTGTCCGAGGGAGTCGCCCGGACGGTCCGCGGGCTCGCCCCCGGCCAGCCGGTGACCACCATCCCGAACCCGCTGCCGGTCGGCGGGTTCGTCCCGCCGCGCCCGGTCGGCGCCGGTGACGTCCGGCTCGTCACCACCGGCGCGCTGCGACCGCTGAAGAACCACGGCGACGCCCTGGCCGCCCTCGTCCTGCTGCCGGAGCGGTACCGGCTGACCCTCGCCGGGGACGGCGAGGAACGGGACCTGTTGGCGAGCCGGGCCCGGGAGCTGGGGGTCGCGCACCGGGTCCGTTTCCTCGGCCGGGTCCCGGACGTCGGCGGGCTGCTCGCCGAGGCGGACGCGCTGGTGCACCCGTCCCGGGCCGAGACGTTCGGGCTGAGCCTCATCGAGGCGGCCGAGGCGGGCGTTCCGGTCGCCGCCCTGCCGGTGCCCGCGCTGGACGAGCTGGTCCCGACCCTCGTACCCGGCGCCCTGGCCGCCGAGCCGACGCCGCGGGCGCTCGCCGACGCGGTCCTGGCCGTGACGGGTGAGCAGCGCCCGAGCCGCGCCGACTTCGAGAAGGCCTGGCGGGCGCGGTCGGCGTCCCTGGATCCCGCCGAGGTCAGCCGCCGGTGGATGGAGGCGACGGCCCGATGACCGTCACCGACACCGACCGGACCGGACGGGCGGAACCGCCGGGGCCCGCCGCCGGCCCGGGTGACGGCTTCCTGGGCAAGGCGGCGAAGTTCCTCACCGGCACCCTGCTGCGCACCCTCGCCCAGGGCGCGCTCTTCGTCCTGCTGGCCCGCGAGATGCCGATCGGCGAGTACGGGCTCTTCGTCGGCGTGACCGCCCTGATCGCGGTGGTGTCGCCCTTCGCGTCCGCCGGCGTGCCGAGCCTGATCTTCCAGAGCCACGCCGACGCGCCCGCGGACTGGGCCCGGCACCTCGCCCGGGGACTGGTGCTGACCGCCACCTTCGGCGCCGGCGCGTCGGTGCTGGTGACCGCGGCGGGCGCCGCCGTCTGGGCCGCCCAGGTCGATGTGGTCGACGTCGCGGCCCTGGCCGTCGCCGACCTGGTCGCCTGGCGGCTGATCGAGGCCGTGGCCGCCTCCGTCCAGGCGCGCGGGAAGGTCTTCGTCGCCTCGGTGATCCCCGCCGTGCTGCACGTGTGCCGGCTGGCCGCCGTGGTGGTGCTCGCCGTCACCACGCCGGGCCCGGTGACCCTGCACGGGTGGGCGGTCACCTCGGCACTGCTCTCGGCGGTGATCTGCCTGCTGGTGCTGGCGTACGGCCTGCGCGGGGCGGGACTGCCGCCGGCCACCGGCGCCTTCGGGCAGGTCCGCGCCGGGCTGCTCTTCGCGGTCGGCCTCTCGGCGCAGACCGTCTACAACGACCTCGACAAGGTGATGTTGTCGAAGCTCGGCAGCCCGGAGGGGGCGGCCATCTACGCCGCCGCGTACCGGGTGGTCGACTTCGCGTACACCCCCGGGCGGGCCATGGCGGCGGTCGCCTATCCGCGCTTCTTCGAGGCCGGCCGGGACGGCCCCCGGGCGGCCCTGCGGCTGACCCGCCGGCTGCTGCCCCGGTACCTGGCGTTCAGCGTGCCGGCCTCCCTGCTGCTGGTGGCCTGCTCCGGGTTGATGCCGACCGTCTTCGGCAGCGGGTACGCGGTGGCCACCACCGCACTCCAGGGGCTGGCCGCGCTGCTCGTGCTGAAGGCGATCCACTACCTGGCGGCGGACACCCTCTCCGGCAGCCGGCTGCAGGGCCGGCGTACCGTCTGCCAGATCGCGGTCGGCGTGGTCAACGCCGGGCTCAACGTCTGGCTGATCCCGGCGTACGGCTGGCAGGGCGCGGTCGCCTCCAGCCTGGTCTGCGACGCGCTCCTCGGCGTACTGCTGTGGGGTTGTGTCGTGGCCGCCGTGCGGCGCGACCCGCCGTCCGGGCAACGGACGAGCACCATGGAAAGGGCCTGAGTTGACCGTCCTCTTCGCTTCTCTGCTGACGGTGAGCGGCGTCGCGACGGCCGCCTGGTTGGTGGCCACGCGCCGCAAGGTCGCCGCCGCCTTCGGTGACGGTCGCACCGCGCTCGCGCTCGTCGGCTTCGTGGTGCTGGCCAACGCCGCGCCGGTGCTGGCCGGCGAGCACAGCTCCGCGCTGATCGGGTTGCTGGTGCTGGGCCTGCTCGCCTGGGCGGTCGCCACCGGCCGGCGGGACCTGCGCGGCCCGTCCGACGGCTGGCTGCGACTGGCCTGGTGGACCGTCGCCGTGCTGCTGCTGTGGTGCCTCGCCGTGGACGCGATCGTGGGCGCCGGCCTGTACGGCTCCCGGCTGGTCTCGTACGCGGCGGCCGGGCTGTTCCTGCTCGCCGGGCTGCTGGTCGCCGCGCGGGCGGCGGTGACGACCCGGGCCCTGGCCTACACCGGGCTCGCCGTGCTCGCGCTGCTGACCATCCCGACGCTCTTCTCCGGCACGAGCGCCTGGCGGACCTGCACGGGCGGTCAGTTGGAGAAGTGCTCGGTGGCGGGGGCGCTGTTCAAGAGCTTCTTCGAGTCGGAGAACTACGTCGCCATGGTGGCGACGTTCACCCTGGTCGCGGCGCTCTGCGCGATGCGACGGCGGGAACTGCTCGGGACGGCGGCCCTCTGTCTGCTGGTCATCGTGGCAACCGGCTCCCGCACCAGCTACCTGGCGCTCGCGGCCGGCGCCGCCTGGCTGGCCGGCAGCCACCTGGTCGAGCGGTGGCGCCGGTTCGAGCGGATCCCGCTCGTCCTCTCCGCCGGGCTGGTGGTCGTCGTCGGTGCCGCGGCCACCTACCTGATGTGGAGCGCCGACCGGTCGACACTCAGCAACCGGGGCAACATCTGGGTGCACGCCCGCGAGTACATCGCGGACCGCAAGGTGACCGGCGTGGGTGTCTCCAAGTGGTACTACCTGCGCGACGTCGGCGAGGCGCCGACCCACTTCTTCCACTCGGGTTACGTCCTCGCGATCTTCGCCGGGGGCTTCGTCGCGCTGGTGATCTGGGGGCTCTGGGCGACGGCGCTGCTGCACGGCCGGGTCCGCGACGGACGGGCGTTCACCGCGAAGACGCCCGTCGTCCTCTTCCTCGTCTACTCGGTCACCGAGGTCGTCTGGAACCCGCTCTCGGTGGACGGGCTGTCCTGGATCTTCCTGCTGCTGATGCTGATCCGGGCGGCGGGCAGCCCGCGCGACGCGCTGGCCGCTCCCGGCCCGGTGGACGCCGTGGACCGGCCGGGTGGCCTCGCCGGCCTGCGCGCGCTCGCCACCCGCCAGCACCGCCGGAGGACGACGGCCGGCAGCGCCGGCTGACCGCGCGGTCAGCCGGGAGCGGCGATCGGCAGGCCCTGGAAGGTGAGCAGGCCGATGCCCGAGGCGTTCACGACCCACGGCCCCGCACCCGGGCGGCCGAGGTAGCTCACCCCGGTCGCCCCGGTGGCCGGCCCGGAAAGGGTCAGCAGCAGCTCTCCGCCCGGCCGGTACGCCACGTCGACGACGTCGACGCCGCTGCCCTCGATGCGGAAGTCGGCGGCCACTCCGGGCTGCACGGTGAGCGGATCGTCGTCGCGGAGCCGGACCACCACCGCGGTCCGGCCCGCGTCGACGAAGGCGGCGGAGCGCGGGTTCGGCGGCGCAACCCCGTCACCCGGTCCCCGGTACAGGTCCCGGGAGACCACGGCGAAGGCGTGGTCGCCCAGTTCGCGGTAGCCCTGCTCCCAGCCGAAGTGGCAATCGTCCTGACCGGACAGCCCGTTGGTGGACAGCACGGTCACCCCGAGGGTGTCGCCCATCCGGCGCTGCGCCTCACGCAGCCGCGCCGAGCGGCCGTCGCCGCAGGGTGAGGTGCGCACCTGGAACACGTAGTAGCGGGTGTCCGGGCCGCCGAGCTCCGCCCGCCAGTCCCGCAACAGCGCGCTGAAGCCCGCCACGTGGGCGGTGGCGTTGTCGTTGTCCGCCTCGCCCTGGTACCAGAGGACGCCGCGCACCTTGCCGAGCACCCCGGCGGCCGCCAGCCGCTCCCGCAACCGCCCGTAGTTGGTGCGCAGGTCGCTCGGCCGGCTGTCGACCCGCTGGAAGTAGCCGATCGGCCGGCCGTTCTCGGCGCCGTTGATGACGGCGACCGGCACCTGGTAGGTGTCCGAGATCCGGTGCGCCATCCGGATCCCCCACTGGCCGACGGCGCCCGGTTGCTGGGTCAGGTCGCCGACGGCGTAGTTCCAGCTGCGGGCCGCCGCGGACCGGATGCCGTCGACCACCGGGGAGCCGTAGCTGCGAAGGTACGGGGACTCCTCGGCCGCGGCCGAGCCGCGCTGCATCCCCGCGACCGCGTTGGACTGGCCCTCGATGACGTAGACGTCGCCGGCGACCACGCCCTCCCAGAGGGCGACCCGCCGGGCCACCCCGTCGCCCAGCACCCGGAGTTCGAAGCGGTACTCCCGGAGGGCGGCGGTGATCCGGTGCCGGAGCGAGAACGTGCCACCTGGGGTGGCCAGGGCGCCGTAGTCCCAGCCGTCCGCGCCGCTGGTCACCTTGAGCTGCACGGCGGTCACCCGGGGGTCGGTGAACTTCCCGGCCACCTCGACCACAGCGCCGTTCCCGGCGTCCCGCGGGAACAGTTGGCGGTCGGCCGGGTGCCGGGTGACGCTGAGGACCGACGAGCGGGCGTAGACGGTCAGCCGGCGCTGGGTGAAGCGGTCGGCGTTGCCGGCGAAGGTCCAGTCCGGGTTGCCGGTCGGCGCCGGGCCGATGCCCAGCGCGAGCGGGCCGGACCGCGACGTGAAGCCGTTCACCGCCAGCACGGTCTGCGGCGGCGTGGTGGCGGGCCGGGTCCCGCCGACCAGGTGCACCTGGAACGACCCGTACGCCAGCGCGGGCTGCACGTCGTCGTCCGCGTCGTAGCGTTCCGGCGCGGCGCCCGAGATCTGCCCGGTGCCCCGGGTGCCGTAGCTGTTGGGCCACATCTCCAGATAGCCGGGCAGGCCGGTGCCGGTGGTCAGCCCGGCGACGTTCGTGGCCACCTCCACGTCGTTGACCCGCCGCTGGACGATCTGCCCGGCCCGGGTCGGCGGAGCGAGCCGCCGGGCGTCGGTGGTGAACGGTTCCATCGCGGTCCAGACCCACTGCGGTCCGGCGGGGCCGTTCAGTTCCAGGCAGTAGCCGACCCGGTCGAACCCGCGTGCCACGGCCGCGGTGCGGTCGAAGGCGTACGCCGGCGCCCGCCCGTTCGCCCGCGCGGGCAGGTCCAGCGCCGCGACCGGGGTGAAACCCGCCATGCCCGCGACGTTCGCCGCGCAGCTCGTGCCGTCCACGGGCACGGCGGGCGGCTGCGACCGGGACGGCTCCGGCGTGGACCAGGCAGCCGGCGCTCCGGACCGGCCCGACGGCCAGGCGGCGACGGCGATCGAGGCGAGCAGGAGAACGACGGCTCCCACCCCGAACCACGCCGCGCGCGGCACGGCCCGCAGCCGCTGCGTCACGGAGGGAGCTGCGGGCACCCGTCGAACCTCCAGACCGATCAGTCAGCGTCGCGGGAAAGGTTATGCGATCGGCGGTCCACGGGTGGTGCGGCCCGTCGCCCGGTCCGGGTGGGGACGTTCCCGGCCCGCGCCGTCTGCCATGATGCGCGCCATGGCCGCAACGAGCACCACGGCACCGGTGGGCGTCCGCTCCGCCGGCGTGGACCTTCTCCGGATCGTCGGCATCGCCGCGGTGGTCGTCGGTCACGTGTGGACCGACCCGGTCACCCGGGCCGCCGTCTATCCGTGGCACGTGCCGCTGTTCTTCGTGCTCACCGGATACTTCTGGACGCCCGGCCGGCCCCTGGCCGGTGAGCTGCGCAAGCGGTGGCGCTCCCTCGGCCTGCCGTACGTCGTCTGGTTCGTCCTGCTGTTCGCGGCGCTGCTGGCGGCTGAGGCGGCCACCGGGGAGGTCGCGGAGGGGGCGTTCCGCAACGCGCTCTACGGCGGCAGCGCGGCGGTCCGGCCGTTCTCGGCCTTCTGGTTCGTCTCGGTTCTCCTCCTGCTCGCCCTCGCCTACCGCGCCGTGGAGCGGTTCCCGCTGGCGGCCGGGGTGCTCGCCCTCCTCGGGCTCGCCGTCGCGTACCTGGCGCCGGAGGTGGTCACCGCCGGACCGCTGGGCGTCTTCCTGGTGCCGGCCTGCCTGGTGTTCGTGCTCGCCGGGCGGCTGCTGCGTCGGCTGCGGTCACACCTGTCCGCACCCGTCGCGGCGGTCCTGCTCGCCGTCGGCGCCGGCCTGGTGGTCACCGGACTGAGCGCCCCGCTGGACGTCAAGGCCGGCGACTTCGGCACCCCCGGACTGAGCGTGGTCACCGCCGTCCTGATCAGCGCCGGACTGGTCGTTCTCGCCGAGGAGCTCGACCGCCGCATCACCGGCGGGCCCGCGCGGACGATCAGCCAGGTCTCCGCCTGCGGCATCGCCGTCGTCCTGAGTCACGCCGCGGTGCTCTGGGTGCTGCACACCCCGCCGAGCGGCGGCTGGCCGCACCTGGCCGCCGCCCTGCTGCTGCCCTGGGCGTTCGCCCTGGTGGTGCTGCGCACGCCGGCCGCCCCGTACCTGCTCGGCGCGGACGGGGGCGGCCGTCGCTGACCGGCCGTGCCACACCCGGCGGCGTCACGCCGTGGCGTGGCGCCGCCGGAGCAGGATGAGGACCAGGACCACGAGCCCCGCGGCGAGCGCTCCGGCCGCCGCGACGAGCACCGGAACCGCCCAGCCGGGCGTGCCGGCGGAGTCCTCGCCGCCGCCGCTGTCGATGGCGGCCTGGCGGTAGACCTGGGCCAGCAGGTTCGTCGGCGAGTCCTCGGCCACCTCGCCGAAGCGGTCGGCGGCGGTGGAGTTCTGGCCGGCGAAGTAGGCGTCGAGCGCGCTGCGGTACTTCTGGTCCGTGTCGCCGAGGGTGTTCTGCACGCCGGCGGTGGAGAGCAGTCCGGCCATGGTGGACACGGGCACGACGAGCCGGTTGGCCTTGTCCGGCCGGAGGATGTCGTTGTCCAGCATCCCCACCACCCGGCCGCTCGGGTCGATGGCGATCCCGCCGCGCGAGTAGAGCCCCAGGTCGTCGTTGATCCGGTACGCCTGCACCGGCGACTGGGCGTCCACCCCGGTCACCGTCGCCGGCTTGGACGACACGCTGTAGGTGGCGGAGCGGTAGCTGGTGTCGGTCGTGTCGTAGCCGAGGATGAGCAGCGAGGTGTCCGCGGCGATGGTGGCGGAGGGGTTGAGTTCCGCGGCGGGCAGGTTGCCCTGGTCGAGCTTGACCAGGGCGAGGTTCCCGGCGTCGAGGGCGAGCGACTGCACGATGGCGCCGGGGATCGCTGGGCTGTCGGTGGTGTCACCCTTGGCCACGTTCAGCTGGCCGTAGAGCTTGGCCTCGGGCTCGGTGCCGGGCCCGTTGCCGGTGAAGGCGGCCGTCTTCATCCGGGCCTTGGTGAAGGCGGCGACGTCCTTGGTGTTGAGGGTCCGCTCGGCGACCAGGGCGTTGGCCAGGGCACCGAGCGCGTTGCCCAGCAGGATGTCCTGGGTCGGGCGGACGCACTGGGTGTTGGTGAGGACGTGACCGTCCGCATTGACCACGAAGCCGCTGCACCGGCGGTTGAAGGTGATCGGGGTCTTGCGCAGCAGGGCGTTGTCCTGCTTGTTGCGGACGTAGCCGGTGAAGATGACCTCGACGAACACCATGGATGGTCCCACCGTCGCCAGCGCGCGCTCCTCCGGGCTCCGCAGCGCCGCCTGTGCCCACGGCTTCAGGCCCGGGTTCACCGGGGCGGCACTGGGAAAGGCGCTGGACGCGGCCGTGGGCGTCGTCGTCGGCCGGTCGGAGTCGTCACCGGAGAGCCCCCAGGTGCCCACCCCGCCGGCCACCACGGCGACCAGCAGGAGCGCCGCGAGCGCGGCCCAGAGCCCGGTCTGCCGGGGCGGAGGCGGCGGGGAGGGCTGGATCCGCCGGACCGGTGAGCTGAACGGGTCGCCGGGCGGGGCACTGACCGGCTGCGCGGTGTGCGGGTACGCCGGCTGCGGCGGCGCGGACACCGGTGGCGCCGACACCTGCTGCGGCGGCGCGGAGATCTGCTCCGGGGGCGCGGAGACCTGCTGCGGCGGCGCCGAGACCTGCTGCGGCACGGTGGGTTGCTGCGGCGGCGCGGACACCGGCTGCGGAGGCACGGCGATCTGCTGCGTGGGGGCCGACCACTGCGGTGCCATCGGCGGCGTCTGCTGCGTGGGAGGAGGCGTCTGCTGCGGCGGGGGCGAGACCGGCTGCGCCTGCCGCGGATCGGCCTGCAGGGCCCACGGAGCGGGCTGCGACTGCTGCTCGGTGGGCACCTGAAGCATCGCCACCGTGCTGTCCTCGGCCGCCTGCTCGCTGCGGATCTCCTGGCCCAGCGCGAAGAAGAGGTGTTCGGCGCCCGGCCCGCCGTCGGCGATGTACGCCACCCAGGGCGCCTTCGCCGCGAAGTCGGCGGACAGGTAGGGCCGGCCGCTGCCGCCCGGCGCGGCCAGGGTCTCCGCCATGCCGGAGAACGCCTGACGCCAGGCCGGATCCTGGGCCACCGCCGGGTCGAGCACCGCGACGGTCACCAGCCGATCCTGCCCGTCGACGGCCCACCAGGCTTTGCCCACCTGGCAAACGCCCATCACCTCGGTGAACCTGTACGGACCAACCGGCTGCATGCCATATCTCCTCTGCTCATCCGCCGTGCGGATAGTACAGAGACGATGCCCGCTGGTTCGTCCTCCGGTCGCCGCGCGACCACGGTCCGGGCGGCCCGTACCGGTGGCCCGGCCGGCGGGGTCCGCGACTCCCGTCCGTGTCCCTCGGCGACCCCGGCGGTCCGGACCCGCGCCGCGCGGAGGTTGCGCGCTGAAAGTTTTCATGCATAGAGTCAGCTCGTGAATGAAAGCGGTGCGGCACCCACCGACCGCCTGCTCGACCTCTTCCACGGCGTCCGGCTCACGCCGACCCAGCGCCGGATCGCGCACTGCCTGGTCCAGCAGGCGGGCGCGGCGGCGTACCTGTCCGCGGCGGAGGTGGCCGAGCTGGCCGGGGTCAGCCAGCCGTCGGTGACCCGGTTCGCCATGGCGCTCGGGCACGACGGCTACCCCGCGCTGCGCCGCCGGCTGCGCGAGCTGACCGCCACCGGCGCGACCGACCCGGCCGAGGCCGGCAACGCCCTCCAGCGGGCGGTGCACGCCGAGATGGGCAACCTCGACCGGCTCGCCGGGCAGCTCGCCGACGCCGGCCGGATCGCCGAGGTGGGCAAGCTGCTCGCGGCCAGCCGCCCGCTGCCGGTGCTCGGGCTGCGCGCCGCCGCACCCCTGGCGGCGTACTTCGCGTACTTCGCCGCGAAGGTGCACCCGGACGTGCGGGTCCTCGACGACGGCGGCAGCCTCCTCGCCGACCGGCTCGAACAGGCCGCCGCGGCCGGGGCGCGCGCCCTGCTCGCCTTCGTGCTGCCCCGCTACCCCCGGGAGACCCTGGACGCGCTGCGCGAGGCCCGGGACGCCGGGCTGACCGTCGTGGCCATCACCGACTCCCCGGTGAGCCCGGCCACCGACCACGCCGAGGTGGTGCTTCCCGCCGCCGTCGGCACCGATCTGGTCTTCGACCTGCACACCGCACCGATGACCCTGGCCATGGTGGTACTGCAGGCGATCTGCGACGCCACCCCGGCCGAGACCCAGGCCCGGCTCGAGGCGTTCGAGTCGTCCGCCACCCGTCGTCAGTTGTTCCTCGGCTGAGAGGAGTACGAGATGCACCAGCCCGTCCGCGCCGCCCGCGGCACCGCACGCACCGCGAAGGGGTGGCCGCAGGAGGCCGCGCTGCGGATGCTGATGAACAACCTCGACCCGGAGGTGGCCGAGCGCCCCGAGGACCTGGTGGTCTACGGCGGCACCGGCAAGGCGGCCCGGGACTGGCCGTCGTACCACGCGCTGGTCCGGACGCTGACCGAGCTGCGCGAGGACGAGACCATGCTGGTGCAGTCCGGCCGCCCGGTCGGCGTCATGCGCACCCACGAGTGGGCCCCCCGGGTGCTGCTGGCCAACTCGAACCTGGTCGGCGACTGGGCCACCTGGCCGGAGTTCCGCCGCCTCGAAGCGCTCGGCCTAACCATGTACGGGCAGATGACCGCCGGCTCCTGGATCTACATCGGCACCCAGGGCATCCTCCAGGGCACCTACGAGACGTTCGCGGCGGTGGCCGAGAAGCGGTTCGGGGGCAGCCTGGCCGGGACGCTGACGCTGACCGCCGGCTGCGGCGGGATGGGCGGGGCGCAGCCCCTGGCGGTCACCATGAACGGCGGCGCCTGCCTGATCGTCGACGTGGACCGCACCCGGCTGGAGCGCCGGGCGCACGACCGCTACCTGGACGAGATCGCCGACTCCCTGGACGACGCGGTCGAGCGCGCGCTCGCCGCGAAGCGGGACCGCCGGGCGCTCAGCGTCGGGGTGGTCGGCAACGCCGCCACGGTCTTCCCGGAGCTGCTGCGCCGGGGCGTCGCCATCGACATCGTCACCGACCAGACCAGCGCGCACGACCCGCTGTCGTACCTGCCGGAAGGGGTGGAGCTGGCCGACGCCCGGGACTACGCGGCGACCAAGCCGGCCGAGTTCACCGACCGGGCCCGGGCCTCCATGGCCAAGCACGTCGAGGCGATGGTCGGCTTCCTCGACGCCGGCGCCGAGGTCTTCGACTACGGCAACTCGATCCGGGGCGAGGCGAAGCTCGGCGGCTACGAGCGGGCCTTCGACTTCCCCGGCTTCGTGCCGGCGTACATCCGGCCGCTGTTCTGCGAGGGCAAGGGCCCGTTCCGCTGGGCGGCGCTCTCCGGCGACCCGAAGGACATCGCCGCCACCGACCGGGCCATCCTGGACCTGTTCCCCGAGAACGAGTCCCTCGCGCGGTGGATCCGGATGGCCGGTGAGCGGGTCGCCTTCCAGGGCCTGCCGGCCCGGATCTGCTGGCTCGGCTACGGCGAGCGGGACAAGGCGGGGGTCCGGTTCAACGAGATGGTCGCCTCCGGCGAGCTGAGCGCGCCCGTGGTGATCGGCCGGGACCACCTGGACTGCGGCAGCGTGGCCAGCCCCTACCGGGAGACCGAGGCGATGGCCGACGGCTCCGACGCGATCGCCGACTGGCCGCTGCTCAACGCGCTTGTCAACACCGCCAGCGGTGCGTCCTGGGTGTCGATCCACCACGGCGGCGGGGTGGGCATCGGGCGGTCCATCCACGCCGGGCAGGTCTGCGTGGCCGACGGCACCGCCCTCGCTGGGCAGAAGATCGAGCGGGTGCTCACCAACGACCCGGCCATGGGCGTCATCCGGCACGTCGACGCCGGCTACGACGACGCCCGCGAGGTCGCCGCGCGCACCGGCGTCCGCGTGCCCATGACCGAGGGTGCGGCGTGAGCGATCTCGCCGTCCGGTTCCGCAAGCTCTGGGACGAGATCGCGCCGCTCGGGCGGGACGCGGGCAGCGGCGGCTACCTGCGCTACGCGCTCACCGAGCCGGAACTCGCCCTGCGCGCCTGGTTCCGGGAGCAGGCCGGGCAGCGCGGCATGCCGGTCACCGAGGACGGCAACGGCAACCTGTTCGCCTGGTGGGGCGACCCGGCGGCCGGGGATGCGGTGCTCACCGGCAGCCACTTCGACTCGGTGCCGCAGGGCGGGGCCTACGACGGGCCGCTGGGCATCGTGAGCGCGTTCCTGGCCGTGGACGAGCTGCGGGCCGCCGGGGTCACCCCGGTCCGGCCGGTGGCGGTGGCCGCGTTCGTCGAGGAGGAGGGCGGCCGGTTCGGCGTACCCTGCCTGGGGTCGCGGCTGCTCACCGGCGAGATGGCGGTGGAGCGCGCGGCCGGGCTGCGCGACGCGGCGGGGGTGAGCTTCGCCGAGGCGCTGGGCGACCGGCCGGCGGGTGCCGACCCCGGCCTGCTCGGCCGCTTCGCGGCCTTCGTGGAGCTGCACGTCGAGCAGGGCCGCGCGCTTGTCGACCTCGGCGCGCCGGTCGCGGTGGCCAGCGCCATCTGGCCGCACGGCCGCTGGCGCTTCGACTTCGCGGGCGAGGGCAACCACGCGGGTACGACCCGGATGGCCGACCGCCGCGACCCGATGCTCACCTACGCGTTCACCGTGCTCGCGGCGAACAAGGAGGCCCGGCTGCGCGACGCGCACGCCACCGTGGGCCGGGTGGCCGTCGAGCCGAACGCCACCAACGCCATTCCCTCGAAGGTGACCGGCTGGCTGGACGCCCGGGCGGCCGAGCCGGAGACGCTGCACGGCCTGGTCGAGGCGGTCCGGGCCAAGGCCGCCGAGCGGGCGAAGCGGGACGGCACGGAGCTGTCCTGCACCCAGGAGTCGGCCACCCCGCTGGTGTCCTTCGACGGCGGGTTGGCCGGCCGGCTGGCCGCGCTGCTCGACGCCCCGGTGCTGCCCACCGGGGCCGGGCACGACGCCGGGGTGCTGGCCGCCCACCTGCCGACCGCGATGCTCTTCGTGCGGAACCCGACCGGGGTGTCGCACTCCCCCGCCGAGTCCGCCACCGACGCCGACTGCGCGGCCGGGGTGACCGCCCTGGCCCGGGTGCTGGAGGAGCTGGCATGCCGCTGACCCGCTGGCTGGCCGAGTACGCCTGGCTGCCCGACCACGCCGAGCCGACTCCCGACGTGCTCATCGAGGCCGAGGACGGGCGGATCACCGCGGTCACCCCGCTGGTCGGCGGCGGCGCGCCCGCAGCCGGGGTCGAGGTGCTCGGCGACGCGACACGCCTGCCCGGGCTCACCCTGCCCGGCCTGGCCAACGCCCACTCGCACGCCTTCCACCGGGCGCTGCGCGGGCGCACCCACGGCGGGCGCGGCGACTTCTGGAGCTGGCGGGACGTCATGTACGACGTGGCCGCCCGGCTCGACCCCGACTCCTACCTGGCCCTGGCCCGGGCCGCGTACGCGGAGATGGCCCTGACGGGGATCACCTGCGTCGGCGAGTTCCACTACCTGCACCACGGCCCGGAGGGGAAGCCGTACGCCGACCCCAACGCCATGTCGGCCGCGCTGGTCGAGGCCGCCGCGCACGCCGGGATCCGGCTCACCCTGCTGGACACCGCCTACCTGACCGCGAGCGTGGACGGCGCGGAGCTGGCCGGCACGCAACGCCGGTTCGGTGACGGGGACGCGCTGCGCTGGGCGGAGCGGGTCGACGCGTTCCGGCCCGAGGACGACCACGTCCGGGTCGGCGCGGCCATCCACTCGGTCCGCGCGGTGCCGGCCGAGCAGCTCGCCACGGTGGCCGGCTGGGCCGACCGCAACGGCGTGCCGCTGCACGTGCACCTCTCCGAGCAGCCGGCCGAGAACGACGCCTGCCGGGCCGTGCACGGCTGCACCCCGACCCGGCTGCTGGCCGACCACGGGGTGCTCGGCCCGCACACCACGGCGGTGCACGCCACCCACCCGACCAGCGCCGACGTCGCGCTGCTCGGGGAGAGCCGGACCGGCGTGTGCCTCTGCCCCACCACCGAGCGGGACCTGGCCGACGGGATCGGGCCGGCCCGGCGGATGGCCGAGGCGGGCAGCCCGCTCAGCCTGGGCAGCGACAGCCACGCCGTGGTGGACCTCTTCGAGGAGGCCCGCGCCGTGGAGCTGGACGAGCGGCTGCGTACCCGCCGGCGGGGGCACTTCGCCGCCGCCGAGCTGGTCACCGCGGCCACCGTCGCCGGGCACGCCGCGCTGGGCTGGGGCGACGCCGGCCGGCTGTCGGTCGGCGACCGGGCCGACCTGGTGACGGTACGGCTCGACAGCGCCCGGACCGCCGGGGTGCCGCCGGTCGGCGCGTTCTTCGCGGCCACCGCCGCCGACGTGACGCACGTGGTGGTCGACGGGCGGACGGTGGTGGCCGACGGCCGGCACCTGACCGTCGACGTGCCGGCGGAGCTGCACGCCGCCATCGCGGAGGTGACCTCGTGACCAGCGGCTTTCCGCAGCGACCGGCGCGGCCGGTGGTGCGCAGCAGTGGCAGCCTGCTGGTGGACAACATCGGGGAGCTGGTCACCAACGACATCGGCGGCGAGGGCGGGCCGCTGGGCATCCGCCGGAACGCCGCGCTGCTGGTCGAGGACGGCCAGGTGGCCTGGGTCGGGCCGGCCCGGGACGCCCCGGCCGCCGACCGTCGGATCGACGCCGAGGGCGGGGCCGTGCTGCCCGGCTTCGTGGACAGCCACGCCCACCTGGTCTTCGCCGGGGACCGGGCCGCCGAGTTCGCCGCCCGGATGGCCGGCGAGCCCTACACCGGGGGCGGCATCCGCACCACGGTCGGCGCCACCCGGGCGGCCTCCGACGACGAGCTGCGGGCCACCGTGCGGCGGCTGCGCGGCGAGGCGATGCGGCAGGGCACCACCACGATCGAGATCAAGAGCGGGTACGGGCTCACCGTCGCCGACGAGGCCCGCTCGCTGCGGATCGCCGCCGAGTTCACCGAGGACACCACCTTCCTCGGCGCGCACGTGGTCCCCGCCGAGTACGCCGACCGCCCCGACGACTACGTGGGCATGGTCTGCGGCCCGATGCTGGCCGCCGCCGCGCCGCACGCCCGTTGGATCGACGTGTTCTGCGAGCGGGGCGCCTTCGACGTGGACCACGCCCGGGCGATCCTCGCCTGCGGGCAGGCCGTCGGGCTGGGCGTCCGGGTGCACGCCAACCAGCTCGGCCCCGGGCCGGGCGTGCAGCTCGGGGTGGAACTCGGCGCGGCCAGCGTGGACCACTGCACCCACCTGTCCGACGCGGACGTGGACGCACTGGCGTCGACCGGCACGACGTGGGTCTCCGGCTTCGAGCCGACCACCGTCGCCACCCTGCTGCCCGGTGCGGAGTTCTCCACCCGGTCGCCCTATCCGGACGCGCGCCGGCTGCTGGACGCCGGTGCCACCGTGGCCCTCGCGACGGACTGCAACCCCGGGTCGTCGTACACCTCGTCGATGCCGTTCTGCATCGCCCTCGCCGTACGCGAGATGCGGATGACCCCGGCGGAGGCGGTGTGGGCCGCGACGGCCGGCGGGGCGGCGGCGCTGCGCCGCGACGACGTGGGGCGGCTCGCGCGGGGCGCGCGGGCCGACCTGATGATCCTCCACGCCCCGTCCCACCTGCACCTGGCCTACCGGCCAGGGGTTCCGCTGATCCGCCAGGTTCTGCACAACGGAGTGCCGCAATGTCGACCGTAGTCATCCAGCCCACCGGGATCTCCCCCGCCGACGTGCTCGCCGTGGCCCGCGGCACCGCCAAGGTCGTCCTCGACCCCGCCACGGTGGAGGCGATGGCGACCAGCCGGTCCATCGTGGACGGCATCGAGGCCGCCGGCCGGCCCGTGTACGGCGTGTCCACCGGATTCGGGGCGCTCGCCAACACCTTCGTCGCACCCGAGCGGCGGGCCGAACTCCAGCACGCGCTGATCCGCTCGCACGCCGCCGGGGTGGGCGCGCCCATGCCCCGTGAGGTGGTGCGGGCCATGATGCTGCTGCGGGTGCGCTCGCTCGCCCTCGGCCGCTCCGGGGTCCGGCCGCTTGTCGCCGAGGCCCTGGTGGACCTGCTCAACCACGAGGTGACCCCGTGGGTGCCCGAGCACGGCTCGCTCGGCGCCTCCGGCGACCTGGCGCCGCTGGCGCACTGCGCGCTGGTGCTGCTCGGCGAGGGCTGGGTGCTCGGCCCGGCCGGCGACCGGATCCCGGCCGGCGACGCGCTGCGCCGGGTCGGGCTGGAGCCGGTCGAGCTGGCCGCCAAGGAGGGGCTGGCGCTGATCAACGGCACCGACGGCATGCTCGGCATGCTGCTGCTGGCCATCCACGACGCCCGGCACCTGTTCGCCATGGCGGACGTGACCGCCGCGCTGGCCATCGAGGCGATGCTGGGCTCGGAGCGGCCGTTCCTGCCCGAGCTGCACGCCATCCGGCCGCACCCCGGCCAGGCCGCCTCGGCCGCGAACATCCACAAGCTGCTGCAGAACTCGGCCGTGATGGACTCGCACCGCGACGACCTGGCGCACGCTGTGCAGGACGCCTACTCGATGCGCTGCGCGCCGCAGGTGGCCGGGGCGGCCCGGGACACCCTCGACTTCGTCGAGGTGGTGGCCGGGCGGGAGCTGCTCTCCGTGGTGGACAACCCGGTGGTGCTGCCGGACGGGCGGGTCGAGTCGACCGGCAACTTCCACGGCGCGCCGCTCGGCTTCGCCGCCGACTACCTGGCCATCGCCGCGTCCGAGGTGGGCGCGATCGCCGAGCGCCGGGTGGACCGGCTGCTCGACGTCACCCGGTCCCGGGAGCTGCCGGCGTTCCTCTCCCCCGACGCCGGGGTCAACTCCGGCCTGATGATCGCCCAGTACACGGCGGCCGGGATCGTCGCGGAGAACCGCCGGCTGGCCGCCCCCGCCTCGGTCGACTCGCTGCCCACCAGCGGCATGCAGGAGGACCACGTCTCGATGGGCTGGGCGGCGACCAAGAAGCTGCGCACGGTGCTGGACAACCTGACCAGCCTGCTCGCGGTGGAGCTGCTGGCCGCCGTGCGCGGGCTCCAGCTCCGCGCGCCGCTGACCCCGTCGCCGGCCGGCCGGGCCGCGCTGGCCGCGCTGGGCGAGGCGGCCGGCGAGCCGGGGCCGGACGTGTTCCTCGCCCCGCTCATGGAGGCGGCGCGGGAGGTGGTGCGCGGTCCCGAGCTGCGCGCCGCGATCGAGCGCGAAATCGGCCCGCTGGGCTGAGGTCCGCGCCTCGATCGCTGACGGCTCAGCCACCGGCCCGGCGGCGTGTCCGGTCCTCCGCCCGTCAGCGATCGGGGCGCGGGTTACGTCAGGTGGTGGGCGGGAGCACCTTCGCGACCAGCTTGGCCAGCTCGCGCAGCGCCTTGCCGCGGTGGCTGACCGCGTCCTTCTCCTCCGGGGTCAGCTCCGCGTTGGTCCGCTCCTGCCCGTCGCCCAGGAAGATCGGGTCGTAGCCGAAGCCGCCGTCGCCGCGCGGGGCGCGCAGCAGCCGGCCGGACTGCCGGCCGTCGACCAGGTGCTCCTTGCCGCCGGGCAGCACCAGCGCCACCGTGCAGACGAACGCGGCGGCCCGGTGCTCGTCCGGCAGGTCGGCGATCTGGTCCAGCACGAGCTGGAGGTTGGCCCGGTCGTCGCCGTGCCGGCCGGCCCAGCGGGCGCTGAACACGCCCGGCATCCCGTTGAGCGCCTCCACGGCCAGGCCGGAGTCGTCGGCGATGGTCGGCAGGCCGGTCCGCCGGCAGCCCTCCCGGGCCTTGATGAGCGCGTTCTCGCCGAAGGTCAGGCCGGACTCGGGCAGCTCCGGGTACTCCTCGACGTCGTCCAGGCCGAGCAGCGCGATCCGGTGGGCGCCGAGCGCGCCGTCGAGGATCCGCTGGAGCTCGACGAGCTTCTTCCGGTTGCGGGTGGCCAGGAGCACCTTGTTCATGTCAGCGCCTTTCGCTGCGCGTCGGCCAGTTCCAGGCAGCCTGCCACGCCCAGGTCGAGCAGGGCGTCCAGCTGCTCCCGGGCGAAGATGCCGGCCTCGCCCGTCCCCTGCACCTCGACGAAGTCACCCGTCCCGGTGCAGACCACGTTCATGTCGACCTCGGCCGCCACGTCCTCCTCGTAGCAGAGGTCGAGTCGCGGCTCACCGGCGATGATGCCGACGCTGACCGCCGCCACCGAGCGGTGCATCACCTTCTCCACCTTGCCCGCCAGGGCCTTGCGCTCGGCGAGCCAGGTCACCGCGTCGTGCAGCGCCACGTACGCGCCGGTGATGGCGGCCGTCCGGGTGCCACCGTCGGCCTGGAGCACGTCGCAGTCGAGCACCACCGAGTTCTCGCCGAGCGCCTTGAGGTCGACGCAGGCCCGCAGGCTGCGGCCGATCAGCCGGGAGATCTCGTGGGTCCGGCCGCCGATCCGGCCCTTGACGCTCTCCCGGTCCGAGCGGGTGTTGGTGGCGCGGGGCAGCATCGCGTACTCGGCGGTCACCCAGCCGAGCCCGGAACCCTTGCGCCAGCGGGGCACGCCCTCGGTCACGCTGGCCGTGCAGAGCACCCGGGTCGCGCCGAACTCGACGAGCACCGAGCCCTCCGGGTGGGTGCTCCAGCCCCGGGTCAGGGTCACCGGTCGGAGTTGGTCGGGCCGCCGCCCGTCAGGTCGCGCCATGCCTGCACTTTATGCGGTGCGGTGATCGAACCGCCCCGGGGTGCCCCAACGATCGCTCGCGCCGGGCTGACGCCTTCGGATGGCTTCCCTCTGCTCGTGAGAATGAGGCAATATGACCTTCACATCTGCGCAGCCGAACCCCGGATAGGTCATGAATATGCCCCTGTCGCGCCGCGTGATCGTTTCAGCCGTTGTTGCCACGGTCGCCGTCGGTTCGGGGGTGGGCTTCGCCGTCTTGGCCAGCAGTGACGATCCGGCGTACCGTCCGCCGAGCGCCCGCGTCGTGCAGCCCGGGGCGCCGGGTCAACCCGGCAGATCCCTCTCGGGGGACGACCTGACCCAGGTCTCGCCGCCCGGGTTCAAGGCGGCCGACACCCTGTTCATCCAGGGCATGATCCCGCACCACGCGCAGGCATTGGACATGACCGCGCTGGTGCCGGGCCGCACCACCAACCCGGACGTGACGCTGCTGGCCAAGCGGATCGACGTGTCGCAGCGCGACGAGATCACCCGGATGCAGCGGTGGCTCGCGGAGCGGAGCGTGCCGACCACGGGCCCGAACGCGGGCCATGCCGGGCACGAACTCATGCCGGGCATGCTCACCGCCGGGCAGCTCGATCAGCTCAAGCAGGCCCGCAACGGCGACTTCGACCGGCTCTTCCTCACCTTCATGATCCGCCACCACCAGGGCGCGCTGACCATGGTGGAGGAGCTCTACGCCTCGGGTGGCGGCCTTGAGCCGGCGACCGACCAGTTCGCCCGTGAGGTGAACGCCGACCAGAGCATCGAGATCCAGCGGATGCAGGAGATGCAGGCCAGGATGGGCTGACAACCCGGACCAGACTGAAAGGCACCTCGACTCGACGGATTCGAGCCGAGGTGCCTTTCGTTCGGGGACCGGTCAGAGCGATGCCTGCAGGTCCAGGATCGCCTGCTTCAGCTTCTGGTGCTCCGGTGCGGTCAGCTTGCCGGCGATCTCCTGGAGCTGGGACACCGCGGCGTCCCGCTGGCCGTTGGCGGAGAACCGCTCGGCGCGCTCCAGGAACTGGTCGACCTGGGACTTCAGCGGGTGACCGATGGCGTCGGCACGTACCGCCTGGTCGTAGTACGCACGCGCGACCGCGAAGCTCGGCGTCCAGGTGATCTTCGGCTGATGCTGGGCGTTGAACTCAGCGAGCCGCACCTGCGAGGCCGCCTCGATCTCCGCCTCCGACAGGTGCGCGCTGGGCTTCAGCGCGAACACGTCGAAACCGCGGGCGATCTCGTTGCCGAAAAGGCGGCCGTTGTACCAGTACGCCGACCAGAATCCGCCGAGCACGAGCGAGTTCGGGTTGATCGGGCCGCGGTCGAAGAACGCGATCTCGTGCGGGTTGGCCGAGTCGGTGAAGTCGAGCACCGAAAGTCCGCCCTGGTACCAGGCCTGGACCATGATGTCGCGGCCGGGCACCGGGATCAGCGAACCGTTGTGCGCGACGCAGTTCTCCTGCAGCGTCTGGGGAACCGGCAGTTTGTAGTAGCTCTTGAACTCCATCTTCCGGTCGACGATGTCGAAGATGGCGTTGGCGCCCCACTCGGGCTGGTCGGTGTCCCGGCAGCGAGCACCGGTACCGCCACCCCACTCGTCGGTGAAGATCACCTTGGTGCCGTCGTTGTTGAACGTCGCCGAGTGCCAGTACGCGAAGTTCGGGTCGGACACCTCGTCGATCCGGACCGGGTTGGCCGGGTCCGAGATGTCGATCAGGATGCCGTTGCCCTGGCACGCACCGGCCGCCAGCCCGATCTCGGGATAGGCGGTGATGTCGTGGCAGGCGTTGGTGTTCGGCGTGGGCGACCAGGTGCCGCCGGACGGATGCCGGGGCGTCTGCGGCCCGTTCTGCAGGCCGTCGATCCGGCCGGTCTCCGGGTCGGTGAACAGCCGCGGCTGGTTCACCACGGCGGCCTGCTCGGGCGCCGCCACCGGCACCTTGATGACATCGATCCGCCACCGCGACGGGTCCTCGCCGTTCGCGGGGTTGTTGTTGCAACCGGCCATCGTCGTGGCCGGGCGCACCGAGGTGGTGCCCGAGACGTAGATGTAGACGTTGCTCGCGTCCTCGGGGTCGGTCACCACGGTGTGCGTGTGCGAGCCGCGGCAGAGCTGAACCGCCGCGACCTGCACCGGGTTGCGCACGTCGCTGACGTCGAAGACCCGGACACCCTGGAACCGGGTGCCGACGTTCGGGTTCGTGCCGCAGTCGACCCGTGCGCGCGACTCCTCGACGGACATGAAGAGCAGGTTGCCGTGGGCGGAGACGTCACCCTGCCCACCGGGGCACACGACACTGGTGACCAGCTGCGGGTCGACAGGCGTGGAGACGTCGACGATGTTGAACCCGTTGTAGTTGCCGAGGAACGCGTACTTGTCGCCGAACGCGAGGTCGGACGCCACGTACGAGAAGTTGCCCGGATTTGCCGGGTCGACGAAACCCGCCGGCTTGTCGCGGTGCGCAAGGTGCTCCAGGTTGCTGACCGCGGACTGGGCGTCGAGCCAGCCGCCGCCGAGCCCGATTCGCGGATCGGGCTCCGCCGCCGAGGCCGTGCCCGGCAGGGTTCCGGCCAGGAGCACCCCGGCGGCGATGAGGCCGAGCACTTGCCGGCCTCTACGTGACCTTGGACTGAGGTGGTGGGTCATGCGATGCCTTCCGTTCGAAGGACCTGACGCAACGTCCACATGGCAGGCACGGCGCGTCGTGTGAGTAAGGACCGTACCGACCACCAGCCGCAGGTCAATAAGCCGACGCGAGATATGCACATATTTGCGAAGGCAAGTTTTTCGCCTTTATCTTCTCGTGATCCGCAGGTCACGACATGCGTCGAACCTGGGGGCCCAATCTTTCGCCACTCGTCGGAGAAGCCGCCGAGTCGTAGCAGCGCCCCCACCGGCGTGCTCCGGACAGGTCCGCACGCGGCCGGGAACGCCCCGGCGAACAATGCGGCAGGGCGCTGCCGCCGGCGTGGTCAGATCTCGTAGGAGGCGCCGGCGCGGACCACCTCGAGCGGTCCGTCGTACGCGCCGGCCGCCGACTCGACGGTGTGCGACTCGCTGCCCCAGGCGGGGACGAGGTGGGTGAGCAGCAACCGACCCACCCCGGCCTTGGTCGCCGCCTCCCCGGCCTCCCGGCCGGTCAGGTGCAGGTCCGGCGGGTTCTCCACGCCGTCCATGTAGCTGGCCTCGCAGAGGAACACGTCGGCGTCCTGGGCCAGGCGCAGCAGCGCCTCGCAGGGTGCGGTGTCCGCGGAGTAGCAGAACACCCGGCCGCCGTGCTCCAGCCGCACCCCGTACGTCTCGACCGGGTGGTTCATCCGGTCGACCGTGACGGTGAACGGGCCGATCGGGAAGGTGCCCGGCTGGAGGCCGTAGAACTGGTAGACGTCCTCGACCGTGCCCTCCTCCTGCCCGTACGCGCTGGCGATCCGGTCCGGCGCGCCGGAGGGGGCGTACATCGGCAGGGGCGGGTACGGGCCGTCCGGGGCGTACCGGCGCACCACCACGTAGGACACCGCGTCGAACATGTGGTCGCAGTGCAGGTGGGTGAGGAGGATGGCGTCGGGGGCGTGCAGCCCGACGTAGCGCTGGAGGGTCGAGAGCGATCCCACGCCGAAGTCGATCAGCAGCCGGAACCCGTCGGCCTCCAGCAGGTAGGCGGAGCAGGGAGACTCGGGCCCGGGAAAGCTCCCCGCGCAGCCGAGGACGGTCAGTCGCATCCGGTCGCCTCGATCTCACGCTCGGTAGTCGACACGCCGGCGGTCGCTCCGCCGATGATCTCTACCGACGCGTTCACCACGCTGCGCAGCCTACGCGCCGGCCAGGTCGGGCAAGAATCATCTGCCGGAAGTTGTCATCAACGTGACACCCGCACGCGTCCGGTCCCGGGACGTAACGGTCGGTTCGGTCAGCGGCGTGCGCCGACCGAACCGACCGTCGAGCTGTCAGGCCCAGAGCTGCCCCTCCAGGGCGTCCTCGGCGTCCGCGAGGGTGCCGCCGTACGCCCCGGTCGACAGGTATTTCCAGCCGCCGTCGGCGACCACGAAGGCCACGTCCGCGCGGCTGCCGTCGCGGACCGCCTCGTGCGCCACCGCGAGGGCGGCGTGCAGGATCGCACCAGTGGAGAAGCCGGCGAAGATCCCCTCCACCTCGACGAGCTGCCGGGTCCGCAGCACGGCGTCCCGGGTGCCCACCGAGAAGCGCCGGGAGAGCACCGTGGCGTCGTACAGCTCGGGCACGTAGCCCTCGTCGATGTTGCGCAGCCCGTAGACCAGCTCGCCGTAGCGGGGCTCGGCGGCGACGACCTGGATGCCGTCGACCTTCTCCCGCAGGTAGCGCCCGGTGCCCATCAGGGTGCCGGTGGTGCCCAGGCCGGCCACGAAGTGGGTGATGGTCGGCAGGTCGTGCAACAGCTCCGGCCCGGTCGTCTCGTAGTGCGCCCGGGCGTTCGCCTCGTTGCCGTACTGGTAGAGCATCACCCAGTCCGGGTGCTCGGCGGCGATCTGCTTGGCGGTGGCGACGGCCTGGTTCGAGCCGCCCGCGGCCGGCGAGAAGATGATCTCCGCGCCGTACATCCGGAGCAGCTGGACCCGCTCGGTGGAGACGTTCTCCGGCATCACGCAGACCAGCCGGTAGCCGCGCAGCTTGGCCACCATGGCCAGCGAGATGCCGGTGTTGCCACTGGTCGGCTCCAGGATGGTGTCGCCGGGGCGGAGCCGGCCGGCCTCCTCGGCCGCACGGACCATGAACAGGGCCGCCCGGTCCTTGATGCTGCCGGTCGGGTTCCGGTCCTCCAGCTTCGCCCAGAGCCGCACCGGCGGTGCCCCGTCGGGCACCGTCGGCGAGAGCCGGGGCAGCCCGACCAGGGGCGTGCCGCCGCAGGCGTCGAGCAGGCTGTCGTACCTGGCCATGGCGGCCCGCCCTCAGCGGCGCGCTGCGCGCGCCGCACCGGCGATGGCGGCCGCCGCGGCACTGTGCTGCGCGATCGCCGCTGCCGCGGCGAAGCCGAACGCGCCGCCGGCCACGGCCGGCAGGATGGTGACGCTGTCGCCGTCGTTGAGCTTGGCGTCGAGCGCGCCGAGGAAGCGGACGTCCTCGTCGTTGACGTAGACGTTGACGAACCGGTGCAGGGCGCCGGCGTCGGTGACCAGCCGGGCGCGCAGGCCGGCGTGCCGGGAGTCCAGGTCGGCGAGCAGGTCGCCCAGCGTGTCGCCGCTGCCCTCGACGACCTTCGCGCCGCCGGTGTAGCTGCGCAGGATGGTGGGGATGCGAACCTCGATGGCCATGATGTCTCGTGCTCCTTGTTCGGGTCGTGCCAGGTGACGGGAGAAGGAAAGGGTGTGCCGGCGCTGGAAGGTCAGCGGCCGGAACACTCGTAGTCGACCGTCGCCGGGCTCTGCCCGAACATGTAGGACTGGACGGCGTGCGGGTCCACGGCGGCCACGATCTCGACCGGCTCCTCGGTGACCACGCCGTCGACGATCCGGAAGGAGCGGATCTCCTCGGTGTCGGGCTCGCGGGTCGAGACGAGCAGGTAGTGCGCTCCCGGCTCACCGGCGAAGGAGACGTCCGTGCGGGACGGGTAGGCCTCCGTCGCGGTGTGCGAGTGGTAGATGACGACCGGCTCCTCGTCGCGGTCGTCCATCTCCCGCCACACCCGCAACTGCTCCATCGAGTCGAACTCGTAGAAGGTCATGGAGCGGGCGGCGTTGTCCATCGGGATGTGCCGGGTCGGGGTGTCGCTGCCGGCGGGACCGGCGACCACGCCGCACGCCTCGTCCGGGTGGTCCCGACGCGCGTGGGCCACGATCGCGTCGATGATCGACCGGTCGATGCTCAGCACGCCGCCCAGCCTAGCGCCTGGCCGTTCCGGCCCGCGAGGTGGCGGCCGTCACGGCTCAGTCGATCAGGGCGTTGAGCAGGGATTCCTGGAGATAGCCCAGGTACGCGTATACCGACAGCTGGAACACCCGGGACGAGGTCGGGTCCTCGGCGACGGCGTCGTCCAGCTCCTCGCCCAGGTCGGTGCCGTCCTTGATCTCCAGCCGGACGCCCATGGCCAGCCGGGCGTCGTTCAAGGCGCGCAGCCACGCCTCGGCGGCCTCCGCGTCCAGGCGGACCTCGCCCCCGGCCTCGCCGTCGGGCAGCGCGGCGAGGATCGCCCCGGCCTGATCGATCTTGGCGGTCTTGAGGTCGCCCTCGGTGTAGCGGCGGAACTCGGCGCTGCCGGCCGCGTCGTCCGGGTAGACCTCGGGGAAGAGCCGGCCGACCACCGGGTCGTCGTGGTCGAAGCCGTCGGTGAGCAGGCCGACCACCTCGGAGGCGACCTTGCGCAGCACCCGGACCTCGTCGACGGCGAAGGTGGCCACGTAGCGGTCGCCCTGGCGGCGGAACATGCTCATGACCGGTCCACCGTCGCCCAGAGGCCGTACGCGTGCAGCTGCGACGCGTCGTGCTCCATCCGCTCCCGGGCGCCGCTGGAGACGACCGCCTTGCCCTTGTGGTGCACGTCCAGCATGAGCTGCTCGGCCTTCTCCCGGCTGTATCCGAAGAGCTTCTGGAACACCCAGGTCACATACGTCATGAGGTTGACCGGATCGTCCCAGACGATGGTCACCCAGGGCCGGTCGGAGACCGGCACCTCTTCGGTGTCCGGCGTCTCGACCGGCGCAACCTGTGGAGCCGCCATGCCCCCCATCGTGCCACCGGATCCGGGGAACCGATGAACCGGAACGGCGCGGCGGTCGGGATCACCCGCCCGGGCCGCGTACGCCGGCCCGGGCGGTCGTGCGGCGGCCCCGACCTCAGGCGAGCAGGATGCCGTGGTCGACAGCATCGGTGAGGACCGTGCCCAGCGAGAGGCGGATCACCTCGAAGCGACGGGACACCTGCCGGGACAGCTCCAGCTCCACCTCGCGCAGGGCCCGCTGCGCCCAGGAGCGGGCGGCGTTCGGGTCGGCGTTGCCGGGGACCCGCCAGTGCTGCCAGCACCCGCCGTTCAGCGCCACCCCGACGGGCGGCAGCGCCTCGTCGCGCTCCGCGCGCGGATAGCCGGCCAGCGCGTCGAGCGCTCCCGCGCCGGCCAGCCCGGCCACCCCGGCCGTGCTGGTGACCAGGAGCACCCGGTCGACCTCGCGGCCGTCCGGGTGGTCGGCCAGGCCCCAGCGGACGGCGTGCACGATGCGGCGGCGCACCCCCTCGGCGAGCGGCGCGCCGAAGACCCGGGCGGCCGCGTCGTCGATGATGCCCCGCACCGCCTCGTCGCACTGCGCGGTGGCGAGCAGCGACAGCGCCTCCATCTCGCGGTCGAGCAGCTGCGGCAGGCCGGCGCAGCCGACGCCGAAGACGATCTCCTGCACCACCCGCAGGTGGATGTTGGCCAGCTCCAGGGCGAGGTGCTGGCGGATCCGCTGGGCGCAGGAGCGGGCCTGGCGGTCGATCCGCTCGGTGAGGTCGGCCGGATCGGGGCCGGCCACCACGGGCACCCGGCCGTGCGCGCCCGGCGGCTCCGGCGGGCGGGAGCTGGCCCGGCGCAGCCCCTCGTCGGCGGCCCAGCCGACCAGCGCGCGGCGCAGCACCGAGTGCTCGCCCTGGCGGACCGGGAACCAGCGGGCCGGGGCGAGCGCGGGCACCGCGGCCAGCAGCGCGGCCCGGTGTGCCGCCACGGAGACCTCCACCGGGTCGTAGCGGCGGGCGGCGGGGCCGGGCGGGCCGGATCGGCCGGCCGACGACCCGGACGCCCCCGTGTCCTCCGTCGTCGTGCCGTCCGCCGGCGCCGCCCAGCCGGCCACGCCGGGGGTGACGGCGAAGAACACCTCGACCCTGGTGCGCGCCACCTCGGCCAGCAGGTGCAGCTCGGCCGCGCTGAACGCCTGGTCGGCGGAGATCACGAAGAGCAGGGCCCCGGCCCGGCCCACCGCGTCGAGCAGCACCCGGCCGCCAGCCACCCCGAGGGTGCCGGTGTCCGGCGTGTCGAGCACGGCGAAGTGCCGCAGCAGCGGGTCCGGCAGGCTCAGCTCCACCCGGCGCGGCGGGCGGGCCAGCGCCGGCCCGGCGGCGAGCGGATCGGCGCCGTAGGAGTGCGGCTGGCGGTAGCCCGGCACGTAGGCGGCCCGGGTGGGCACCTTGGCGTGGTGGACTAGGAGGTGACCGCCGGCGGGCACGGCGAGCATCCCGGTGTCCAGCCCGAGCAGGCCGGCGAGCAGCTCGCGGCGGCCGGCACCGGCCGGGCCGGTGACCACGACGCCCAGCGGCTCGTCCGGCCCCGGCTCGGTCACCCCGAGCCGGGTGGGCAGCGGGGCACAGCGGGACGACTCGGCCGGCTCGCCCGGTTCGGGCACGTCGACCGAGGGGAGCGGACCTGACTTCAACAGGCGGCCTCCCGATCAGGCGACCGGGTTGCGGTCCGGTCGCGTGGAAATCCCTGGTCGCAGGGGGGATGTCGGAAGAGTACGGCTGTCGCCGATCCGACACCGAACACATCCGATACTCACGAGTAATCGACAGATTACTCAACTTCGCTGCGTGACGGTGTACACGCGGACGGAACACCATCGATATGCTGCACCGATGAGTCGATGGGACTTCGTCGGCCGAACGGATGAACTCAACCGTCTGTTGTCGGCGGTCGGCGGTCCGGAGGGCCGCGGGCTGCTCTTCAGCGGCAACGCCGGGGTGGGCAAGAGCCGCCTGCTGCGCGAGGGGGTGGCCGCCCTCTCCACCGACCGCTACGCGATCTGGTCCGTGGCGGCCAGCGCCACCACCGCGGCGCTGCCGTTCGGCGGGCTGGTCCAGGTGCTCCCGGCCACGCAGCCGCAGGGCCTCTCCCCGGCCGGCATCCTGCGCTGGGCGGTCGACGTGCTCCAGGAGCAGGCCGCCGGGCGGCCGATCGTGCTGGCGATCGACGACGCGCACCTGCTCGACCCGCCGTCGGCGGCGCTGGTCCACCTCATCGCCCGCTCGGAGAACGCCACGGTGCTCGGCACCCTGCGCAACGGCGAGCAGATCCCGTTGCCGATCCGCGCCCTGTGGACCGACGACCTGGTCGACCTGGTCGAGCTGGGGCCGCTCGGTCCGAGCGAGACCACCGGGCTGCTCGCCGCGATCCTCGGCGGGCCGGTCGACGCCGGCTCCTCCGAGCGGCTGTTCCGGCTCTCCGCCGGCAACCCGCTGCTGCTGCGCGAACTGGTGCTGGCCGCCTCCGGGGGCGACGAGCTGAGCCGGACGTACGGCATCTGGAAGTGGACCGGCCGGCTGGAGCTGGCGCCCAGCCTCACCGACCTGATCGACACCCGGATCGGCCAGCTCACGCCCGGCGTACGCGCGGTGGTCGAGCTGGTCGCGTTCGGCGAGCCGCTGGGCCTCCAACTGCTGGAGCAGGCGGCCGACCCGGCCGACGTGGAGGTCGCCGAGGAGCGCGGCCTGATCTCCATGGTGCACGACGACCGGCGGCTGAACGTCCGCCTCGCTCACCCGCTCTACGGCGAGGTGATGCGCCGGCAGTGCCCGGTCAGCCGCACCCGCCGGCTGCAGGCCACCCTCGCCGGGCTGCTGGAACGGGTCGGCAAGCGGCGCCGCGACGACCTGCTGCGGGTCGCGGTGTGGCGGCTCGACTCGGGCACGGCGCAGGATCCGGCCCTGCTGCTCGACGCGGCCGCCCAGGCCTTCGGCCGGTACGACGTGCCGCTGGCCACCCGGCTGGCCCGGGCCGCGCTGGACGGCGAGGGCGGCCCCGACGCGGCCGAACTGCTCGCCACCATCCTCATGTTCGGCGACCGGCCGGAGGAGGCGATCGCCGTGCTCGACCAGGTGGCCGGGACGATCCAGGACGACCGGCGGCGCGGCCGCTGGCTGACCGCCCGGGGCATGGTGAGCTACTGGGGGCTCAGCCGGGAGTCCACGGTGGAGGAGATCGCCGCGCGTGGCGCCGAGCTGACCGACGCCGCCGACCAGGCCCGGGTCCGCGCCTTCGAGGCGATCATGCGGCTGCACCGGCTGGACACCGACACCGCGGTCCGGCTGGCCCAGGCGGTGCTGGACCGGCCGGCCGCCCCGATGGCCGCGCGCGAGCTGGCCCGGTGCACCCTCGCGCATCTCCAGGCCGCCCAGGGGCAGTACCGGCGCAGCGCCACCGCGATCGCCCGGGTGCAGGCCGAGGCGGCGGGCTGGCGGGGCGACATGCCCTACCTCCAACTCGCCATGGAGCTGGCCCGGGGCACCCGGCTGGCGCTCTCCGGCGACCTGGCCGGCATCGACGGGATCGTCGCCGACGAGTTCGCCGACCTGGCCGGCGCCGGCGACTTCCGGCTCGGCACCGGCTACCTGGCCATCCTCCAGGCGTACGCGGCGCGGCTGCGCGGGCGCGGCGACGAGGCGCTGAAGACCAGCCTCGGCGCCTGCGCCGTGCTCGCCACCAGCCGGGTCTACGCCGGCCTGGCGCACGCCGAGCGGGCGCAGGCGGCGGCGCTGCGCGGCGACGCGGCGCACGCGGCGGAGGCGATGGCCGAGGCGGACCGGACCCACGCGCCCGGGATGGCGGTGCTCTACCCCTGGCTTGAGCAGGCCCGGGGCGCGGTGCACGCGGTCGCCGGCGACCTGCCGGCGGCCACCAAGCACCTCTGCGCGCTCGCCGACCGGTTGCGCGAGGACGGCCTGGCCGGGCACGAGCTGCTCGTCCTGCTCGACCTGGTCCGGTTCGACCAGGCCACCGCGGCGATCGGGCCGACCTGCACCGACGGCGGGCGGCGGACCGTGGCGCAGCGCCTGGCCGAGCTCTCCGAGCAGGTCGACGGGGTGCTGCCGCCGCTGGTCGCCCGCTACGCCCGCGCCACCGTCGACGACAGCCCCGACGAGCTGCTCGCCGTGGCCGACGGCTTCGCCGCCCGGGAGCTGACCGTCTACGCCGCCGAGGCGACCGCGATGGCGCTGCACCGGATGGGCCGCAGCCGGGCCGGCGCCACCGGCCCGGCCCGGGAGCGCCTCGCCGACCTGCTCCGCCGCTGCGACGAGGTGTCCACGCCGGCGCTGCGGCTGCTCCGCCCGACGCTGAGCGAGCGCGAGTGGGAGATCGCCCGGCTCGCCGCCGACGGGGTGACCAGCCGCACCATCGCCGAGCGGCTCTTCCTCTCCACCCGCACGGTGGAGAACCACCTCCAGCGGGTCTACAGCAAGCTCGGGGTGGCCGGCCGGACGGAGCTGCGGGCCGCGCTGCGGTCGATGCCGGGCCATGACGGTACGGATCCGGCCTGAACTCTAGGCTGGGGCGGTGAGCACCCTTCGCCCCGCGCTGCTGACCGACCACTACGAGCTGACCATGGTCAGCGCCGCCCTGCGGGACGGCACGGCCGACCGTCGCTGCGTCTTCGAGGTGTTCAGCCGGCGGCTGCCGGCCGGCCGCCGCTACGGCGTGGTCGCCGGGACCGGCCGGCTGGTCGACCTGATCCGCGACTTCCGGTTCGACCCGGACGAGATCGAGTTCCTGCGCCGCACGGGTGTGGTGGACGACCGGGCCGCCCAATGGCTGGCCGACTACCGCTTCACCGGCGACGTCGACGGGTACGCCGAGGGCGAGCTGTTCTTCCCCGGCTCCCCGATCCTCACCGTCTCGGGCACCTTCGCCGAGTGCGTGGTGCTGGAGACGCTGGTGCTGTCGGTGCTCAACCACGACAGCGCGGTGGCCGCCGCGGCGGCCCGGATGGTCACCGCCGCCCGCGGCCGGGCGCTGATCGAGATGGGCTCCCGCCGGGCGCACGAGGGGGCCGCGGTGGCCGCCGCCCGGGCCGCGTACCTGGCCGGATTCCGGTTCACCTCCAACCTGGCCGCCGGCCAGCGCTACGGCATCCCCACCGCCGGCACCGCCGCGCACGCCTTCACCCTGCTGCACGACGACGAGCAGGCGGCGTTCGCCTCGCAGGTCGCCACGCTGGGCAAGGACACCACGCTGCTGGTCGACACCTACGACATCAGCCAGGGCATCCGCAACGCCATCGCGGTGGCCGGGCCGGAGCTGCGCGCGGTCCGGATCGACTCGGGCGACCTCGCGGTGATCGCGCAGCAGTCCCGCGAACTGCTCGACTCGCTCGGCGCCACCGAGACGAAGATCATCGTCTCCGGCGACCTCGACGAGTACGCCATCGCCTCGCTCGCCGCCGAGCCGGTCGACATGTACGGCGCCGGCACCGCCGTGGTGACCGGCTCGGGCGCCCCCACCGCCGGTCTGGTCTACAAGCTGGTCGAGGTGGAGGGGCGTCCGGTGGTCAAGCGTTCCGAGCACAAGGCCACCATCGGCGGCCGGAAGGTGGCCGTCCGCCGGCACAAGCCGACCGGCACCGCCACCGAGGAGATCATCGTGCCGCAGGGGGTGCCGGACCGGCAGCCCAACGACCGGCTGCTCCAGCGCTCGTTCATCGTCGAGGGCGAGCCGGTGGCGCTGCCCACCCTCGACGAGTCCCGGGAGCACCTGCGGCAGTGCCTGATCTCCATCCCGTGGGAGGGGCTCAAGCTCTCCGGCGGCGATCCGGCCGTCCCGGTGACCGTGGTACCCGCGAGCTGAGAGGACCGATCCGATGGCCAACGCCCTGATCATCGTCGACGTGCAGAACGACTTCTGCGAGGGCGGCTCCCTGGCGGTGACCGGCGGGGCGGGGGTCGCCGCCGGCATCTCCCGGCTGCTCGCCGCCGAGCCGCAGCGCTGGGACCATGTGGTCGCGACGAAGGACTACCACATCGACCCGGGCGCGCACTTCGGCGACCCGCCGGACTACGTCGACTCCTGGCCGCGGCACTGCGTGGTGGGCACCCCCGGCTCCGAGTTCCACCCCGACCTGGAGACCGGCCGGGTGGAGGTGATCTTCCACAAGGGCGAGCACGCGGCCGCGTACTCCGGTTTCGAGGGGCACGCGGATGACGGCGAGTGCCTGGCCGACTGGCTGCGCCGGCACGACGTCGACCGGGTCGACGTGGTCGGCATCGCCACCGACCACTGCGTCCGGGCCACCGCGCTGGACGCCGCCCAGGAGGGCTTCCGCACGACCGTGCTGCTGGACCTGACCGCCGCCGTCGCACCCGACACGCTGGACGTGGCGCTGCGGTCGCTGGAGGGCGCCGGCGTCACCATGGTCGGCGAGCCTGTGATCAGGGCCGCTTGACCAGGTAATTGGTTGCGGCTGTCGTACCCCCGGTCGAGGATGGCGGCCGGAGGTACGGACCGTCGTGAACTTGAAGCCTTACCGGGAGGCACTCGCCCTGCCCGGTCTCCGGTCGTTGCTGCTGATCTCGGTGCTGGCGCGCATCCCGCTCACCGCGACCGGTGTGACGCTCACCTTCCACGTCGTGCTCGACCTCGGTCGCGGTTACGGCGCGGCCGGGCTGGTCGGCGCCGCGTCCACCGTCGGCGCCGCGCTCGGCTCCCCGCTGCTCGGCCGGCTGGTCGACCGGCGCGGGCTGCGCCCGGTGCTGCTGCTCACCACGGTCGCCGAGGGCGTCTTCTGGGCCAGCGCGCCGACGCTGTCGTACCCCGTTCTGCTGCCCACCGCGTTCCTGGCCGGCCTGCTCGCCCTGCCGGTCTTCTCGGTGGTCCGCCAGTCGGTCGCCGCGCTGGTGCCGGCCGAGCGGCGCCGTCCGGCGTACGCCCTCGACTCGATGTCGGTGGAGCTGTCGTTCATGGTCGGCCCCGCGCTGGCCGTGGCCATGGCCACCGCCGTGTCACCCCGGATCACCATGTGGGCGGTCGGCGCCGGCATCGTGGCGGCCGGCACCTGCTTCTGGCTGCTCGACCCGCCCACCCGCGCCGCCGACGAGCCGGCCGGTCCGCCCCGCAAGGTGCCCCGCCGGGAGTGGCTCACCCCCCGGCTGCTCGCCGTGCTGGCGGTCAGCCTGGCCGCCACCCTCGTGCTCGGCGGCACCGACGTCGCGGTGGTCGCCGTGCTGCGCGAGGGTGGCGAGGTCGGCTGGACCGGCGCCGTACTGGCCATGTGGGCGGTCGCCTCGCTGGTGGGCGGCTTCGCGTACGGGGCGGTCACCCGCTCGCTCTCCCCGCTGGCCCTGGTGGCGGCGCTGAGCCTGACCACCATTCCGGTCGGGCTGGGCGGGTCGCACTGGTGGCTGCTCTGCCTGGCGCTGGTCCCGGCCGGCGCGCTCTGCGCGCCCTCCATCGCCTCGACCTCGGACGCGGTGAGCCGGCTCGCCCCGGCCGGCGTCCGCGGCGAGGCCATGGGCCTGCACGGCTCGGCCGTCACCGTCGGCATCGCGCTCGGCGCGCCCCTGGCCGGCGCGGTGATCGACGCCTCGGCACCGGCCTGGGGGTTCGCGGTGACCGGCGGGATC
>NZ_JBSSLX010000038.1:0-37852 GCF_053890995.1 Micromonospora sp. I033
CGGGCGGTGTGGTCGCCGTCGGGGTCGGCGAAGTCGCCAATGGTGTCCGCAGTCAGGCGGGTGCTGGTGTGCCCGGTGGCCTCGGTGCTTTTGGTGGCGTACTTGGCAAGGTATCCGGCGACCATGCCATCGGTGACCTCACCGTTCCCGGCGGTGCTGATCGGTCGAATGTCGACGCCCTTGTCCGGGTCGCCCCAGGCGATCGGCCAGCCCTCGGGCCGGTCCGGGTGGGCGGGGGTGTGGAAGGCGATCTGGTCGGCGGCGTGCCGCAGCGCGTCGATGAGGTCTGTGACGGTGAACCCGGCCGGTGGCGGGACGACCGCGTCGGGGTCCAGGCCGTCAACGCCGTCAAGGCGGGCGATGGCGTGGAAATGCACTGCTCCCCGGGCTTGCAGCTCGGCGACCTTGCCGGGCGACAGCCGTACGGGCGAGACCTTGCGGATGTTGCCGGAGTCGGTGACGACCTCGACGCGGGGGATGCCCCGGCGGCGGGCGAGTTTGGCCAGGTAGCGTTCCGCGGCTTGCTTGGTGCGGTGCCACAGCTCGCCGGAGAACAGGTTCCACACGACCTGGTGGTCGTGGTCGTAGCAGTCCAGGCACAACGGCCGCCCGAGCACCGCGTCACCCGGTTCGTGGCGGGCCCAGCAGACGGCCGGCCGGCCGTGCTCGCAGACGCCGACGTCACGGCGGGCGTGGCATGGTTCGGCGCGGCAGTCACAGCGGCGGCGGTTGCGGCAGGTGTGGCGCTTGACTACCCGGGCGTGAACCGGGCCGAACGACGGCGCGGTGAAGGTGGCGAACACCGCCGGATGGGAAGCGACGGTCTCGGGGACGCCCTTGCCGCCGACCAGGCCGGCGCGCAGGAGTTGGAAGGCGTCCCGCTGGTAGGTCTGCGCGCAGGACGGGCACACGGTGGCGCGGCGGTTCCCGCACGCGGTGTAGATCGCGGCGTCCGGCATGGCGTCCGTGTGCCGCTGGTCCAACACTCGTCCCGTCGACGACTCGACGGTGAGGATCTGCCCGGCGAGCCGGATGGGGCGGGTGCAGCCAGCGGCGGCGCGCACGTGTTCCAGCCAGCCGTAGTAGTCGGGTTGGGCGGCGCGCAGTAAGGCGGAGCCGGCGGCGGTGTAGTCGTAGACCGGGGCGGTGGTGTCGGCGTTCGAGCCCACACCCCGGGCGTTGGTCCGGGGTGTGAGGTCCAGCGTCGACGCCATCAGGCGCGCACCTCGTCGAGGTGGCGGGTGGTGATGGTGCGTTCGGTGACGATGACCCGGCAGGCGCCGCACTGGCGCTTGGCCGGCTCATGCCGATGACACGGAATCTGAACAGAGGTGTCGCCGCACCGGATGGTGATCGGGTTGCGGCAGGGGCCGCCGGGGATGACGTCGACGAGCGTGCGGCGGATGTCGAACGAGTGCGGCCCATCGTGGGCGGGACAGGTGTGGGTGGTCTGTTCGATGTCGACGAGGTGAATGGTCATCGGGCACCACCCCGGATGGTGGACAGGATGTGTCCGGCGACAGCGGGGGTGACGTCGAGCCGGTCGGCCAGCTCGGCGGCGGTGATGGGTGCTCCGGTGGACTGTTCGTGCTGCACGGCCGCGAAGCGCGCCATCGGCAGCAGATGGGCAGGGACGTTGACCTGCTCAGCGGCCGGCGTGGGGGCCGGCTCGGTGGCCGGGATCTGGGCGGTGATGGCGGCCGGCGGTGCCGGCTCGGTGGTGACCTGCTCGGCCACCTGGACACGGAGCGGTTCGGCTGGCGCAGCAGCCGGCGTCGGGGTCTCGCCCTTGACCGGGGCGAGCACGAGCTTGACCAGCGCCATGAAGGCGAGGGCGGGAACGGCCGAGAGGAGCCATCCGGAGATGCCGGGCTTGGCGACCGCCAACTGTGCGGCGAGGGAGAGGCCGGCGGCGGCGATGAGCAGGAACAGCGGGTAGCCGATCGGTGCGCCGCTGCGGCGGCGTCGGCGGATGGTCAGCAGGCAGGCGATGGGGACGAGTTCGGAGATGACGGCGTTGGCCCAGCCGAACCATGCCCCGGTTCCGGCCGGGGAGTTGGCGAGGGTCCAGTCTTTGACGTGGGTGAAGGAGGCGGCCCCGGCGAAGCCGGCGACCGTGAGGAGGATGAGGACCAGGACCAGGCCCTCGATGCGGTTCCCAGTGGTGCGGTCAGCGGCCATGGCCGGTCACCTCCCCGCCGGTGACCACCTGTTGCTCGGCGATGAGTCCGGCGAGGCCGACGCGGATGCCGGCGCAGGTGTTGCAGTCCTGCCCGTCGCCGACGGTGCAGTCGGCGAGGTGGGCTTCGTGGACGATGCGCAGGGCTTCGGCGTAGTAGCCGGCGAGGAACTGCTCGAAGGCGAGCGGGCCGCGAGCGGCGAAGTCGGCGGCGAGGGCGGTGACGACGTAGTCGTCGGGGCTCATCCGCTCGGCGGCGGCGTGCTTGGTGGTGGTAGTGGTCATCGGACACCGCCCATGTAGGCCATGGCGATGCCCATGAGCAGGACGAGGGCGAAGGTGATCAGGACACCCATCAGTTACCTCCGGGGATGCAGTCGAGGCAGCCGCCGGTACGGCGGGGGATGTAGTAGGGCTGCACGAGCCCGCAGTGCCGGCAGGTGCGCCGGGCGCGCAGGGCTTTGGTGATGGCCTCCCGCTGGGCGGGGGTGGCGATGCGTTTGGGTGCGGCGAGGTCGAGGCGGTAGAGGTAGGCGACGCGCTTGCCGCGCCGCCAGAGGATCTGCGCGACCGCGTGATTCCCTCCGGGTCGCAGGCCGGCGGCGCGCAGTTGCCGGCGCGTGGCGAGGCCGGCAGGTGCCATCCGGTACGGATAGGTCGGGAATTCCTCGGCGGTGTCAGCCGGGTAGGTGACGGTCATGACTGGCCTCCCCAGCGCTGCTGGGCCGCCTGCCGGGAGATGCCGAGTCGGGCACCGATTTCGGCCCAGGAGTAGCCGAAGGCGCGAAGGCCGATCACGGCCTCACCGATGGCGTCGTCGATGACGGTGGAGAGGGCGACCAGGTCGCGGAGAGCTTCGACGTCGCCGGTGGCGACGCGGCGACCGTGGGCGCGGATGATGCGGCGAGCGAAGGCCGCGAAGGCGTCGTTCTCGACGACATCCCGACGCCGCTGGGATCGCGGAATGCGCGTCAAGGTGTGCTTGACGGTGCTCATGCGTTTTCGCCTCCCTGGGTGTGGAGGCGGTCGCACTCGTCCGCGGCGCTCTCAAGAGCGGCGATGACCTGATCGGCGGTGCGTGTCGGGTCGTCGTTCCACGAGTAGGGGGAGATGTGCTCGTCGATGACGAAGCCGTCCTCGTCGACGAGGAACAGCGGGTGGAAGGCGTCGAGGTAGTCGACGAACGCAGCGAGGGTGGCGAGGTAGTCGGCGAGGGTGCCGCCGTCGAGCTGGGAGAAGTGCTCCACCTTGCGGCCGGCGCAGGCGATGCCGATGGCCCCGGCGGCGCAGGCCGGCGGGGTGAGGAAGTCGGCAGGGAAGAGAGCGTTGTAGTAGGTGCCCTGGTGCCAGCCGTGCCGGCGCAAGTAGAGGGCAGCCATCCGCAGCAGGTCAGCAGGGGTGACCTGCTCGGTGGTGGGTGGTTTCTGGGTAGCCTTCATGGCAGCCACGTCCTTTCGGGGCTGTTGGTGGAGGTCGGCAGGACCAGCTCTGCTGCCAGGCGGGTTACTGGTCCTGTCGACCGGCTATCGGGTGCGCAGCCGCAGGTAGCGGCGGTGGCGGGTGTCGTCGCCGCCCATCGGGGTCGGCGCGGAGGCGTAGACGAGCCGGCCGCTGGCCGAGGCGACCTGGACCATGGCCGCGATCTCGGACGGCACAGCGACGATCCACAGCTCGACGTACTGCGCGGCCTTCTGGTTGTTGGCCTTGGCGTAGGCGCGTTCGCGGGTGGTCACGGGGTCACCTCCGAGCCGAGGTCGGTGTAGAAGACGGCGTCGTCGGGGATGGGGCCGGAGTAGCCCTGGTCGATGTGGCTGTCTCGCTTGCCGCAGGCGGTGCAGCGCAGGTACTGCCACAGGTGGCCGGTGACCTTGTCGATTTCGGCGTCGACGACCTCCATGTAGTCGGCGCAGTCGTGCAGTGGTGTGGTCATGCCACGGCCTCCCATTCGCTGGGGTTGGTGGTCGGGGTGCTGGACGGTCGGCGGATCCAGGCGGCGTAGTCGGCGATGCCGGCGATCTGCGCGTCGGTCAGGTAGGCGACCTTGATCCGGCGGGGCACGCCGCCCTCGGCGATGAGGTACGCGGCGCCCTGGTTGGTGGGCTGGATGTCGGTGGCGGAGTAGCCCTGCTCGGCCCAGCCGTGGCCGAGGACGATGTTCGAGCTGTTGGGGGTGGTGCAGCGGAACGCGGCCCGGTAGCCGAACAGGTCCCGCAGGCTGGTGGGGATGATGTCGAACGACGGCCGCTGGGTGGCGGCGACGACGGGGATGCCGGCGGCGCGGCCCCGGGCGACCAGGTCGCGCAGCAGCGCGACGAACTCTTCCTGTTCCTGCTTGGTGCCGACGGTGGCGGAGTAGAAGGCGATTTCGTCGACCAGGACCGTGATGACGGAGAGGCGGTCGGCGGCGGTGAGCTTGCGGCGGCCGTGGGCGCGGAGCCAGGCGTAGCGGTTGTTCATCACGACCTGAAGCCGCTTGAGCACGGTCAGGGCGGCGGTGATGTCCGGGCCGATGAACGCGTCCGCGCAGTCCTCCCACTGCCCGAGTTCGACGAGCTTGCCGTCGAGCAGCACGAGCCGGGAGTCCACAGACAGGGCGGCGTGGGCGGCAATGGTGTTCAAGAGGCCTGACTTGCCTCCGCCGGGTTCGCCGCCGGCGAGGAGGTTGCGGTAGGCGAGGGTGATGTAGACGGGCTGACCGAATTCGTCGATGCCGACGAAGATGGGGTCGAACATCGACAGGCCAGGCCCCACCGGAACCCCGCTGTTTGGGGTGGGTGCCGTGGTGGTCATGAGTGCCCTCCTTCGGGCGGAAAGTGGGCGCGAGGAGCCACACGAACGAGCCCGCAGGGCTCCTCGCGCACCGGTTGGGTAGGGGTCAGATCACGCCGTCGTCGTGCATCTCGTCGTGCCGGTCGGCATCGAGCTCGGCGTCACGGCGGTAGTCCCACGTGCGGCCGTCGCAGCCGCAGTCGTAGCAGTGGAAGTAGAAGCCGTCGGTGGCCTCGTCGTACTCGATCTGCGTCATGGCTCAGATCCAGTCCGACACGTCGTCCTCAGCCGTGGACGACGAAGCCGCGGGCTTGCTGCCGTTGGCGGTGGTGGCCGGCTTCTTCGCGGCCGGCTTGCCCTGCGTCGGCAGGGTGATGACAGGAGCCTCGACGTCCGGCAGGTCCAGGGCGGTCGGCACCGTCACCGGTGCCTGCTCGACGGTGGGGGTGGTCGGGTCGATGACGTCGACCAGCGGCGAGCCGACGTTGGCGGTGAGCACCTCGCGGCGTTTGATGTCGAACCGCAGATACGCGGCGGTGCGCTCGGAGGCGCGTTCGATCAGCACGGTGGAGGCGTGGCAGGCCACGGCGATCTTGTCGAGGCGGCTCTCGAGGTCCTTGGCCGATAGGCCGGGGCGCAGGTAGACCCAGACCCGCTCACCGACCGGAGTCGGACGGGCCCACAAGATCAGCGGGAGGCTGCCGGACTGGTTGGCGATGATGAACTGCGCGAAGCACACGCGCAGCCGATGCCGCACGACCAGGCACCAGGTCCAGGCGACGATTCGCCGGCGGCTGGCCGGGATGGCGGCGGGGACGCCGACGACCAGGGCGACGACGAGCAGCATCACCAGGGTTGAGGTGTGGTTGGCCAACTGCGTCCAGCAGTAGCCGCCGATGGTGACGGCGCTGATTTCGGTGCTCCACCACCACAGCAGCCGCAGCACCGGCCAGATCCGCACGAGCACCCAGACGATGCCGCCCAGGGGCAGGCCGACGAGGACGCCGACGAACAGGGCGAGGATCGGGTGCATGTAGGAAGCGGCCACCACGGCTGCGAGCAGGCCGACGATGACCGCCGTCAGGATGAACGCCAACCGGGCGTTCCGCGCCGAGGACCGGTGAACGCGTGCCTCGATCACCGTCACCGTCTGGTTGCTTCTGCCGCCGAACGGGCGGCGGGGGCTAGACTTGGACACGACGAGTCCTCCCATCAGTGGGTCGATGAGTTGGAGGGCACGGGGTCGGCAGATGTAGGAGTCGGACCGACCCCGCGCCAACTCTTGCGGGGCGCCACCACCGAGCGTGGTGGCCGGGCCGGGAGCGTAGGAGTCGGAACCACTCCCGGACCGTTCTTCACTTGTTCAGCGGACCATCAGGCCGCTTCGCGCCCCAGCGCGTCGAACACCAGAAGCTCACGCAGTACAGGTGAGCCAGGGACCTACTTGGCCGCCGAGGTGCCAGCCTTCGGCTTCAGCGAGATCGCACGGAACGCGACGCCGTTGCGCCCGTTGGTCGCCCACGGAATGGCCTCCAACTGCTCGACGGCGACGAGCTGTCCCACCGTCACGCTCGGCTTCTCACCCGCCGTGGTGATGGTGATGATCTCGCCGCCGGTCTCGTCGAGAACGAAGACCTGGGTGGACCACATGGGCCGGCCGGTGTTCTTCTCCGACCGCTGGTTGCCGTTCTGGTCGTTCTTCGGCTCCGGGTCCTTCGTCACCTGGACCTGCTTGCTCGCGGTGTCCACGTACAGCTTCACAACAGACCTCCTGTGTCTGAGCGCGTCCCCTGTGGACGACTGCTCCTGCGGGCTTGTCGCTCGCACCTCAAGCACATATCGACGGAGGTGACGCCGGAACGGCCTTGCGGTGACGCTTGGGACGTTTATAGTGGTAAAAACGTCCCAAGCAATCCGGGAGCGGCAATGGCAAACGAGCGTCTACGAGATGCGCTTGAACGGGCCCGCGTCTCGCCGGCCGAGCTGGCGCTCCTGACTGAGTGCGATGTCAAGACCGTGAGTCGCTGGCTCGGCGGCAGAGTCCCGCATCCCCGTACGCGCTTCAGAATCGCGAAGAGGCTGAAAGAGGATGAGGACTACCTCTGGCCAGGAGCGAGAAGAGCTGCTGTCGAGGCGGCGGACTCGGCAGGCATGGTGCAGTTCTACTCCACACGAGGAGCGATTCCGCCGAACCTTTGGGACCGACTCCTAGACGGGGCGACGGCTCAAGTCGGCATCCTTGTGTACGTCGGAATGTTCCTCACCGAGAAGCCTGATCTCCTAGATCGGCTACGCAGGAAGGCAAGCGCCGGCACAAGGATTCGCATCCTGCTCGGGGACCGCGAAAGCGACGCTGTGAAGCAGCGGAGCATTGATGAAGGGATCGGGCGAGAGACGATCTCAGCGAAGATCGATCACGCTAGCGCCTTCTTCCGGCCGCTCCGCAACGTGCAGAACATCGAGATGAGAACTCACTCCACTGTGCTCTACAACTCGATCTACCGCTTCGACAACGAGATGCTCGTCAATCCCCATGTCTACGGCAAGACAGCACCCATGGCGCCGGCGATGCACCTCCGAAAGACAGCCACCTACGGGCTCTTCGACACTTACGCAGACAGCTTCGAAGCGGTTTGGGAGTCTTCGACGCCACAGGAAGGTAGGGCCTAGCAGGTGCCCAAGACTGACTACCTCAACGATCCCAACGCACCGAAGGCCAACTCTCTTGTGGTGGCTGTGACCGTCTTCGTGCAAGACGAAGACGGACGCGTCCTCCTCATCAAGCGATCTGACAACAGCCTTTGGGCGCTGCCAGGAGGAGCGCAGGACGTCGGCGAATCCACTGCCCAAGCAGCCAGGCGGGAGGTTGAGGAGGAGACGGGTCTACGCGTTGAGCTCACCGGCATCTCCGGCATTTACTCCGATCCAGCTCACGTAATTGCGTACGACAACGGAGAAGTGCGGCAGGAGTTCTCTGTATGTCTACGCGCGAAACCGGTTGGTGGCACGATTCGAACCAGTGATGAGTCATCAGAGGTGAGGTGGGTCGAACCAGAGGCCATGGAGCGTCTGCCGATCCACCCATCGATGCTCCTGCGGATCCAACATGGCCTAAAGGGCGGCGTTCCCTACATCGGTTAGCCGGCGACCGCTTGGAGTCGGCTGTTCGTCCTAGCTATCGCTTCGGATAGGTCGTGCTGGGCGCTGTCAATGAAGACCGTAACCAGGTCACCCGGACCGTACCGCTCCTTTATCTCGGCAACCCGGCTCGCGAAGTCCGTAGGCTCTCCGTCGGGCGTTGTGGTGAGGTCACACATCCACAACGCATCTCTGACCGGACCGCCTTCGTCGTGAAAGGCAGCAAGCTGTCCTTCCAGGCCCCGTAAACGAGCTTCCCTAACGGCGCAGGAGTGATGTGCGACCAGGTGCACCAGGCGATCCGGTGCGTCCAAGCCTTGGAGGTAGATCGCGCCATCCAGCGGATGGAAGCCCGTCTTCACTAAGTGAGGTGCGTAGCCGACATCATGAAGAATCGCGGCGGCTTCCAGCAGGGCGGCGTCATCACCAACAGCCGCAGCAAGGGTGCGTGCCTTTAGGGCAACACCCCGAACGTGAGCCCATCTGCGAGGCAACGTACCTGAAAGGTTCTGGCGGGACACCTCATAGGCCCACGGGACGAGCGACATGCCTAGACCATAGCCCCGGCTGCGTCTGCCGAATACTGCCTATCCGGTCGGCTGCCTGGCCAAATTTCGGTTTCAGGGGGGCGGTGTTGTGTGGGAGAACCATCGTGGCCTCGGCCGGTCGAGGCGATCGACGCACGGCAGGGGCTCCCCGACGTGCGATGGACGTACCGCGGGAGGCAAGGTCGGCGATGGCTAGGAATCCCGCCAGGCGCATATATTTCCGTGTATGGGACCAGGGGAGGTGCCAGCGCTGCCGGGTCGCCGAGCGGCGGCAGGTAGACCGTTGGTTCGATCGCCGCGCCATTGGCCGTGGGTGGTTCTCTCACTCGTGGCCGTGCTGTGTACCGGGATCGTGGCCGTGCCGGTGTCGTGGGCCGTTCGGCAGCAGGCCGAGGCAGGGCGAGGTGAGGCCGCGCCGGACGCGGCGGTGAACGTCTACGTGCTCAAGATGAGCAGCGGGGAGCATCTTGGGCTGTCGCGGGTGCTGGCCGACAGGCGACATGACGAGCTGCTGCGACAGTGGCAGCAGTATCGAGGCGAGATGGAGCGCGCCGAGGTCCCGTCGAAGCTTGAGACGGTCGGCCCGATTGACGTCGAGGACCAGGACGACGACCGCGCGAGAGTGACCGTCCAGGTCCGCGCGATCTGGTGGAGCGGACAGACGAGCCTCAGCGGGACGGCTCACCCGTGGCGGTTCGAGGCCCGGCGAGACGCCGGCGGCTGGCGAGTCTGGGCGGCCGACCTGCCGAGGTGGTGTGGCGTGCACGTCCGAGCAGACGCCTGTCGCTGAAGACAGGCGGCCAAAGGTGGTGCGCCTAGTGAGCCTGTCGACGGTTGGCCTCTTGCCGGACCGCCTCCGTCAGGTCGCGCCAAGTCCCCGCCGAAGCCCTCATCATCCGGCGGACCATCGACCGAGCGGACGCTTCGTCAAGAAAGTCGTAGGAGACCTCCTGCCCGCCGTCACCTCCGAGCCGGCCACGTACATGCCAGCGTCGACCGTCAGACAGTAGCCAGATATCCCGCCGAGCCAGACGCCCCCAGGACCCGTTCCACCAGCGGCCACGTACCTCCACGCCAGCACCCTAATCGAACACACGTTCGACCGCCCGGCTGCCGGCGAAGTTGTTCAAAGTTTCTGTACGTCTTCAAGGCGGCCCGCAACGGGCCGCACGCGCCGCCGCCAGGGCGCGCGCCGACCGCTGCCGCTGACGCTCTGCGGCCGACACGCCTGACGCCCGGCGGCTGGCGCGGACAGCGGAAAGCCCGGAGGGCCGCCGCAGAACGACAGACCGTTGACCGGTGAGGTGGTGGGCCGGCAGCCGGCCGGGCGCGGCGGCCGTCGCACCGCCGCGCCGTAGCGCGAGTCACCGCCGGCCATGGCGGGGATGCGGCGCGGAGTGTGCGGGGCCGCCCCTCCAAGGTCAAGGGCGCTTCGCGTCGCTGCGCGACGGCCCTACGGGCCGCCCTTGACCCCGGAGCCTCTGCGACCCCTCGGGCCGGCGTTGCCGGCAGGCCAGGTGCCTGCCCGGGGTACACGCGCCGCATCCCCACCACGGCCTCAGAGTCGGCTCGCGTCAAGCCGTGCTTGACTAAGCATCGACGCTGGCTGACCTCGTAAACCGACCTCCTCGACAATTCGTCGCGCGGACTCCTCGATGGATTCGTGTTCCCAGAAGCGCAGCACGAGCCAACCGTCATCCTGCAGCCTCCGCGTCGTCTGCAAGTCGCGTTCGACTGTACGAGCCAGTTTCGGGCCCCAGTACCAGTCGTTCACCGCGGGAGGCCGGCCGTGCTCTGGGCACGAGTGCCAGAAACACGAGTCGTAGAAAACAGCAACCTTCCGCCGAGTGAAGACAACGTCTGGCCGGGCTCGGCTGCCGTTGCTTAGCCGCAGTGGGTAGTCCTTTCGGAACCGGAGGCCCGCCCGGTGCAGGGCTGCGCGAAGGCGGACCTCCGGTTTCGTGTCCGCCCTACGGATCGCCTGCATGTTCCGAGACCGGCCCTCTGACGAAGGAGTAGGCGTGATTCCTAGCTTGCGAGCACGTTGCCTCCGCTCTGTGGCCCGCAGCTCCTTGTCGACTGACGTTATCTCGAAAGCCTTCTTAGCCAATCCTCGACACCTTCTAGACGACCGGAGGCCACGTGCCCACGCGCACGCTCGATGCCACGACCGACCGACGGCACTGGAGCATCGTATGCCGCAAGGGGACCCGCCGGATTGACGTGGACCACGGAGGTAAAAAGCAGGTTGGCGCCTTCCATGACCTCACAAGCGGCGGCGAGTCTCGCTGGGTCGAACTCGTTGGTAACGAGAACGTAGTCGAATTGGCGCCTCGACGACTCAAGTCGCGAATACGCGGTAAAGTCCGTGGCAAACTGCTCCTCGCGGTCCGACCTAACCGACCACTTGCAGGTAACGAGCGTTCGGTGGTTGTCGCCGCGTCGGACTAGCGCGAGATCTACCTGACGAGTCTTGTCGCCCTCACGGGGCGGATAGAAGCCAGGCAGATGATGAAGATTGGGTCGGACATAGATCTGATAACGCTCTGCGACGCCGCCAATTCGCAACAGGATCGCCGCTAAAGTGTCTTCAAATCCCTCCCCCACGAGGTTCTTGCGCTTATTCTCTTGGCTCACATACGCCCGCACGCGGCGCGACAGATTCTGCCATGCTTCGGCCGGAGGCTCCTCGGGCCCAAGCCATGGGCGCAGGATACTTGTGACGATCTCCACAAGCTCTGGGTCCTCGCCAGGTATCGGGACTGGATTGTCCGCGTAAACCGCGCGTTGAACCTCTGCCTGTGCACGGTATTGCTCTTGTCGGGCCTCGGCGGCTCTGGCTAAGTCGAGCGTTGCCCGCTTGAAGAGAAAGTCCACATGGCTGTCGAGCTCCATGGCTGCCACGCCCAGGGCGCGAGCGAGCCATGAGTGAAATGCCAACGATCGGGCGTACCAGGGGCGTCCAGGTTGGCACTTGTCGGACTCGTAGCAGTGAGCGAGCCCCGTTGTGGAGTCGAGCCACATGAGAAGGTGATAGATGTGGCGCCAAGCGTTCTCTGCCGTTACCGTTGGGTGCGAGGCGAAATACTCCTCCAACAAACGATTGCGGTTCTCTTCGCCGAACGGCCTTTCAATAATCGGCGCGGAATCATCCAATCCGAGGGGTAGTTGCGTCAAGGCTGGTGTCCTCCAGGGATGATGCCCGAATGCGGGCAGCGATTCGCTTAGCAGCAGCGAGAGCTAGCAACGGGGGGACGGCGTTACCGACTTGCCGGTATCGCGAGTGCGCAGCGCCGCCGTCGATACGCCCCTCGATCGGGCCTTTTCGCTCGTCGGTCGTAAATACGAATGCGTCTGGGAAGGACTGGATGCGTGCGAATTCGCGAACGCTAAGGCACCTAGCCTGGGAATAGTGGTAGACCGAATCCGCCTTCGTGTTCAGCGTCCATGCCCAAATGTCCGGGTGAAGCCGGCGGTATGCATAGTAGTGCCGGCGACTCATCCGGCCACTCCCATTGTGGGGTCCCCATTTATCGCCCGACAGGTAACGCTGCAGCAACTCTTCAGACAGATCTCGGTGATTCCCTCCTGCAGGGATCCCGTTCAAACGCATGGCAGTATCAGTAAGAACCCTGGGAACACTAACGTTCTGAACTAGCTCGTTCGGGGTGATACCACTGCGCATGAGCTCTTGGTATGCAGACTCGGCTGGCGGAAGCCCCTCCTGCAACAAGTCGTCCTGGCGGCCCGCTGTCAGCTTAATGAGATCGCTGATTGCCTGAGATGCAGTAACAGCCGTAGTGTCGAAGGGGTCGGCAAGAGCCTCGGCGAGGTTCGCACCCAGATGTTCTCGGCTTGAGACGACGTAACGAATATCCTCACCGGCATGACGATTAAGGGTTACAAGTGAGGTAACACCGGTCCCGGCCATAGTTGGAGGGGAGACGCCAAGGGATCGGTGGACTCCCAAAAAGAGCAATCGCTTCCGGGTTTGAGGAACACCGAAGTCTGCAGCGTCACAAAGCTGTGGTTCCACCAGGTATTCGCCATCAAGCGAAAGATCCTGCGCAACTTGCTCCTTGACGCCCATCTGGGCCATGCCGGGAACGTTCTCCATCAAGAACGCCCGAGGCCGCGCTTCCCCGACGATATGCACAAACTCTCGATAGAGGGAGTTCCTGGGGTCGTCGATAATGCGGGTATGGTTGCGAACCTGCGAGAAAGCCTGGCAGGGAGGCCCGCCAATTACGACATCGACGCCGCGGGCGGCATCAAGGATGGCTTCGCGAATGGAGTCTTCTCGTACGTCGCCAACGATTGTCTTTGCACGCGGGAAGTTGCGTCGGTACGTTGCGGCTGCATCGGGGTCGTAATCACTACCGGCCTTAATCGAATAGCCGGCCCGGCGGAAGCCTTCAGATAGGCCGCCAGCCCCAGCGAACAGGTCAACGACCGTAAGTGGCCGCCGCCGTTTAGAGGCCGGGCGCCGGTTTGACTTCGGCTGCTCAACCACTGACTACCCCCTGGCTATTGGACCACTACGAACAGCAAAGGGGCCCCCGGTCGTTCACGTCCGCACGCTAGCCGATGTTGGCCGCTCGCGTCGACATCGAACTTGGCGACCTGATCAGTCGGCCCGCCGGAAGCCTCCCTGACCGTCGCACAACCGTACGACAGGCTCGCTGGGTGGTCGTCCCGACGCGCCGTACCGTGACGCCTGGCATACATCGGTGTCCGCGACCTGCCCGGACGCGCCCCACGGAAGGGAGCTGTTACTGGCTTCCAGAGCTCGTTCAGGTTCCTCAGGAGCAGTCGCGGCATACCGACGAGGAGCCGTCGAACATCGCTATCCCCTGCACGAGGAAGCACCGCTCGCAAAGCCTCTCGTGGGCGCGCTGGTCACAGGCGCACATCCCGCATCGCGGGCACGCAGGTTGGCCGCACCTGGCGCAAGCTGGCGGTCGAGTGTTGAAGACCGCTTCACAGACGTGACAGTCCCAGTCGGTGTCCACTGGAGCCCGTCGCCGTTGGGTGTAGGACGGAAGCCACGGCGGAACATCGTCTGTAAGCACCGTGTACACGTACCGAAATGATGGGTCACGGACCGAGTCGGCATACAGCGGACGCCACTGCTTGCCGCTAGGGAATGTGACCCAGGAATCTTCCTGTCTTGAGGTGCCGATCCGGCCCGCGACTTGGGAGACGTGATCAGGACCTTGAGATGTCCCGCGGCGAGGCGGCACCCGATTGCCGGATACCGCAGCGAACTGCACAATGCCATTAAGATCCGTGAGTAGGACCCAGCCTTCGCAAGGCAGGAGTTGCGCAACCTTCACACAACATGCTGACCGCGACGCCTGGCTAGCCTCAAACAGTTGATGCACTGAGGAGGCGGTTATAGGAGAGTCGCCAAGAACGCGGCCGGGCAAATCGCTTCCAAGCAAAACCTCGGCCGCGAACGCATCGCACACCTGTTCCTCCAGGCGACGGCCAAAGTCGGGTTGTCCGGAGAGCGCTTCGTCCGTCCACGGTTCGTCATTCTGCTGAAGAAAGTGCGCGATCTCGTGAAGGAGGGTAAAAGCGCGCCGCCCGTGACTAGCCTCTCGCACAACCGTGATTTCGGCCGGCGTCGGGATCAGGTTGCAATGCCCCGCAACCGAGCAGTCACCTGCGATGTCCGCCGATATCTCACGAACAACTACTTCTGGCCAGCTCGAAACCTCTTGCCACGCGTCGGACTGCAGACGACTTACAGCCCCGGGTTTGATTTGTTCAAGATTGTCACACAGTCGCTTGACTGCCGCTTGCACGTGAAGGGTGAGATACCGACCGTCACTGAGGCGCTGAAGATCGAAAGACTCCGCCACGGACACCCCTAGGGGATCAACGGGAAAGCAGTCTCACGATTGTAGGTGCTGACGTAGATAGAGGTCTACCCTCGTCTCCCAGTCAGGCGCTTCGACATTTCCGGTTTGTCTGGCCGCCACCGGCCGCACATCCCGCACGATGTGAAGCCGGGCGACGCGCTCATCCTCGCCTCTTGTCTCCGCCAACTCTCTAATCTGTTGCTTTCGGCCGGGATCGTTGAGAACCCGCACCAACGCTCGCAGACGCTCCGCAAGAGGCCCGGCTGTCAGTTGGACACTGATCCCCGTCTCACTTGCCAGAGCCGCGAGTTCTTCGGCGATAAGCGCTCGGTCACCTCTAATGATTGCGAGAGCATCGGGAAGATTAGTCTCAAGCATTCTAGCCAAAGTGCTCGGTTTGAGCTCGGCATCCTGAAGCATTACAGAAAGGTTCGGAGCGTCGGTCAGCTCCGGATCTTCCGACCACTCTTCATCACTCAAGCATCCGAACGCCTCAGCAATAATCGCCGAGCGGTCAACGCCGTCAGCTGTGCTAACCGACTCGTCGACGACTCCACGAACGAAGTTCTCTCGGAGTTCCTCGCAACGCTTGACATCGAGCGCGTCACCGAGATAACTATCCAGGGTCTGATATCCCAAGCCAGTTTCAGTTCCCCACCATACGGTTAGGTGGACGCCTAGGTCGGCGAGGGTTGTGCTAAGGGTCTGCCCATCCGATGTGGGGTCAGCGACGGTGGTTGGAAAGGCGAGAATGAAGTCATCGAACACTGCGCTGATGACTGCAACAACCTTCGCGTCGTCCCATCGAATCGACCAGCATTGCCCCACCGCCGGAATTGCGTTCCGCGGTGAGTTGATGCGCCTGTATAGGATCCGCTCCGGCATGCTCCCTTGCCCCAGCTGGTCGAGCTCACGAGAAAGGAGAGTGGCGGCCTCATTCATTTGGCTCTCCTTCCTAACTTGATCCCTTAGACCTGAGCGCTTTCAGCTTCTGCTCAAGGGCGGCGTTGGCAAGTATCGTTCGCATTTCGCTGCGGTAGGGGTCAGGAAGCGTTCCGACATAAGGAAGATTATTGCCGCCAAAGTGCCTCGTGGCGATCACCCGTTGGTAGCGGAGCGCGAACACGCCAGCTTCATCGAGGCCCGCCAGGACTCCGGCCGGCGTCTGAACGCCGGCCTTACTGGTATCAGTGGTACGCCCAAGCACGACAACCTTCCCGGCGGCACTCTCACGCACTACGCCCACTGGACGGTTCGGGCGAGGATCCGTGGGGTGTAGTACCCGATTGTCCGACATGTAGACGTCGGCGACACGGGGGGACTGGCTAGGCACCCCGGTAATGTAACGGTCAACTCCCGATGCTGACACTTGCTGTCGATGTTCTGTCCCTGCGGCTCGAACGTATGTTCTAGTGTACCGGGTCCTTGTCCCCATCGCCACGCCCAATGTGGGTGCTCTCCGCATGTCTGGGGGGGGAGCGCCAGCGTCCGCGAATGCTGCAGCAGGAACCTTCAGCAGCAGCACCAACAAGCCATGAACATCGACCCACGCTGCGTCCTTCGACCTTATGCAGGCCCCAAATCATCTCGACCACGAGCAGTTGAGGCAGCCTGGGTGCTGAGCAAGGGCGTCCGAGAGGTCGAAGGGGCTCAAGCCGTGATCTCGTGCGGCCGCGGTAGTTCGTCGGTGTGGGAGGGCGGGCTGTACCAGTACCGGGCGGGCGCCAAATGCTCCTCCGCAGGGGTCCACGCGGTCCAGCGGCGCGCTCGTCCTCCGCTGGTCTCAATGGTTCCCTCCGGGAGCCTGCGCCACTGGATCTCGTCCACGATCACGAGGTGTGTCTTGCTGGCGTGCGCGTGATCGACCTCGTTGGATGTCAGCTCGACCCTGTCGGCTAGCCCTGACGAGCCCTTGACCTCGATATGCAGCTCCTCGGTCCCGCGCGTTGCCCGGACGTCGTAGCTCTTCCGGTTGCCGACGTCCTCAACCTCGTATCCCTCGACGTCGCGGTAGTGGTCCATGACGGTCCGCACGGCGTGCTGCTCAAGCGCGACCTTGAGTACATGGTCTGTCATGTACCCGGGTCCGCCGGACCGAGCGCTTCCGCTGGAACGTGCGAACTGGTCGCCGGAAACCGGTCGACGTGCTGAGGGCGGCAGGCGGTCAGGTTCGCCGTCTGCCTCGGGCGGTAGCCCTGCTGCGAGATCGGCCGCCAGGCGGCCCGCGTCGGAAGAGCCGTAGCCGGGGACAACGAGACGTAGCCGAATCCGCTTGGTGCTGTTGCCAGGGCGACGGGCGTCGGGTGCCTGACCGATCGTCGTCTGAGCATTAGTCAGCTGCCGTCGTAACGCGTGAGGGTCGGGAACGTCGACCAAGCGGACGGGCTCTCTGATCAGGCTGCGGCTCGACTCGGGAAGTAGCTGAGTTCGCCGTGAGTCGAGGACGGCCGCTTCGATGACGGCCCGGCGTTCTTTGAGACGGGCCAAGAGCAGCTCAAGCGCAGCTCGGTAGTCTGTGTTCCGTGGCGGTCTGCCGTCAGCCCGGCCACTCATGCTTTCGAGGATGACGGCGACGTAGTCGCCATCGGGCTCGACGGAGTATTCAGCGTCGAGCACCCGGCCGCGGTCGTCGGTCATTCGCACGTTGGCCACTCTGGCACAGACGTGCGACGGGCTGGATAGCCGTGCAGCGATCTGTGCACCGATGGCCGGCGGTGTCGAGTCCGAGATCTTGCCGCACCCAAGCGTTCCAGCGAGGCAGCAAGAAGGCAGCGCGAGCCTTGATGCGGGCCGGAGCCGAACGTCAACAAACGGGGCCCGACACCTGCTCATCGACGCGGTTCGTCACCAGGTGGCAGCCGCCAACATCTTGGGACCGCATCCCCCCGACGGGGGTCGTCCCTTTCCGAGGCCGGTTCGCCCCGGGCGCGATGCCGTCAGGACTCGTCTCTGAGCTGGGCCAGCAGACCGGCTCGGTCGATCTGCATCCAGTACTCCGTGATCAGCCCGTCCTCGACGTGATAGACGACCGAGTTGATCTGACGGACCGTCCGGCCGGTCGGGGCGATTCCCTCCACCGGCTGGAGGTGGCGCCCCACCTGGGCCAGCCGGACGTACGCCCGCGCACCGTCAACCAGGAATTCCTCGATCGTGAGGTCGAACGCGCCCCAGCTCGCGGTCATCTCCCGGACGTGCTCGGCGTAGTCGTCCGGGGTCCGTTCGACGGTGGTCAGGTCCTCGGACTGCACCTGGTGGGCGCGCACCACCGGCGCCATGAACTCCGCCGTCCGCTGCGGCTCGCGGCCGGAACGGACGTACCGGAGGAAGTCACCGACGACCCGGCGCGTCACCTCACTGTCAGTCATGACGTCACCCTCGCAGCCGGGAACCGGGACGGGGAAGCGCGCCGGCGGGTGGCCTCACTCACGCCAGGCGGAAGACGCGAGCGTCCGCTGATGGTGCGATCTGCCGTCGTGAACACTCCCGCCGCCGTCGGCGAAGTAGAGGTGAGCCCTCGGCCGTGTGGGAGGGATGCCGGGACAGAAGGAGAATCCATGGGTGTGGTGACACGAGACGTGTGCACCGACGCCGAGATCATCAGCCGGATGCACGGGGATCCGGCGTTGTTCGACACCATCTTCGACCGCTACTACCCGGCGATCCACGGCTACGCGACCCGGCGACTGGGCCGCGACCTGGCCGACGACGTGGCGGCGGAGACGTTCCTGGTCGCGTTCGCCCACTGGCGGCGCTACGACACCACGCAGCACAGCGCCCGGCCCTGGCTGTTCGGCATCGCGTCCAACCTCATCGCCGGGCATCAGCGGACCGAGGCGCGGCGCTACCGGGCGCTGGCCCGGGCGGAGCGCACCGATCGGAACAGCCACGACGGCCCGGCCGACCAGGTCGCCGTACGGCTGGACGCGCAGGCCGTGCGCGGGCGGCTCGCGGCGGCGCTGGAGGAGATCGCACCGGCTGACCGGGAGGTGGTGCTGCTGGTCGCCTGGGCGGACCTGAGCTGCGAAGAGGTGGCCCGCGCGCTGGAGATTCCCGCCGGCACCGTCCGGTCCCGGCTGCACCGGGCGCGCAGAAGACTACGGGCGGCGCTGGGTGGCACCGACCCGACGGCAACCGGAGAGGATTCCGAGTGATCGACGACATCACCGCGCTGCGGGAGAGTTGGAGCGAGGTCGAGCCGCCCTCGCCGGATGCTCAGGACCGCGCCCGGGCGGCGCTGCTGGCCCGGATCACCGAACGTCGGGCCACCGTGCCGCAGGGGCGCCGGCGCGCCCGGCGGGTGCCGGGCTGGGCGTGGCGGTCCGGCGTCGCCGCCGTCGGTGCCGCCGCCCTGGTGGCCGGGGTGGTGGCGGTCGGTGGCCTCGGCCCGGCGAACCCGCCGGCGCGACCGGTGCCCTACGGGGCGAGCGGGTCGGTCGCGCAGACCTTCGAGCTGGCCGCCGTGCACGCCGAGACCGAGCCGTTCACTCCACCCCGCCCGGATCAGTGGACCTACGTCGAGCTGCGGATCGTCCGCGGCAAGCTGGCGCGGGACAAGGGGCAGGCCACCCGCGAGACGACGCGGTCGTGGCAGCGCGCCGACGGCCGGCAGAGCGCCGTACTGGTCGACGGCAAGCTCGAAGTCAGCGCGGAGAGCACGGACCTGCCGCAGGTCATGCCGCCGCAGGACTACCCGACGCTGGCGGGGCTGCCCACCGATCCGCGGGCGCTGCTCGACTGGCTGCGCGCCCGGAGCCCGTCCGGCAAGGGTGCGGACGCCGTCCCGTACGTCCTGATCGACTCGATGCTGCGGGACAACGTGCTGCCGCCCGGCGTGAAGGCGACCCTCCTGCGGGCACTGGCCCTGATCCCCGGTGTCACCCGGTCCAGCGAGCCGGTCGACTTCGACGGACGCCCGGCGATCGCCGTGGGCATGGTCCTGGACGGCTGGCGGCGCGAGGACATCCTGCTCGACCCGACCACCCACGAGTTCCTCGGTGGCCGGACCGTCGTGGTCGAGGACCACACGACACCGGAGGGGGTCACGCTGAAGAAGGGCGATGTCGAGGTCGAGCTGGTCCGGGTCGCCGGCAAGATCGTGGACGCGCCGGGCCGGACCGGCTGACCGATCGGGTACGCGGACAGTCCGCGGGCGGGCGGCCGGACCGTGGTGGTCCGGCCGCCCGCGTCACGGTGGGTCAGGACTTGACCAGGTCCACGATCGAGGTGTCGTAGACGACGTACTGCTCGTACTCGGCGTCGTAGGCGGACGCCTCGGTGCTCACCTCGGCGGCGCCCTTGCCGAACGGCGTGGTGTCGTTGGGGGTGGCCGCGGCCGTCCAGGCCACAGGTGCGCCCGGGGTGCAGTCGACCAGGGCCCCGAAGCGGCCGCGGACGAGCACCTTCTTGACCACCTGGTCGACCACGCCGCTCACCGTGACCGAGGTCGGCTGGCTGCAGGTCACCGTGCCGTGCACGATCGCCTTGCCGCTGATCGTGCTGGCCGTGCCGTCGGCGGCGACGACCAGCCCCAACTCGAGTGGCACCGTCTCCGCCTGTGCCGGCGCGGCGGCGACGAGCCCGCCCAGCGCCCCCGTGATCGACAGGCTGGCCGCGAGGGCCGCCCTCCGCCAGGTTCTCCGCATCCCCGTTCCTCTCTCTGCGGCCGGACAGCCGGGCATCTCTTCACCCGAACACTGCTGTCGCTCAATTACCGCAGGAACGGTCGCCGCCGTCACACCGCACCGACACACCAGTGCATAAAGGACGGTTGGTGACGATGGGCGGCCCATAGCAGATCGACCGGGCGATCGGCGGCTGTCCACAGCCATCCCCGTCGTCCACAGCCGTACCCGGTTGGGCACCGGTGCGCCGGGGTCCGCCGGCAGGCTGCTCCGCGGCACGTCCGAGTCCGACCGCTGGAGGCCGCCATGCCGCCCCGTACCCCGCTGCCGCCGTACCGCCGGCTGCCCCTGCTGGTCACCGCCGACGGCGACCTCCTCGACGAGCTGCTGCGGCTCGCCGCGGCGGGTGGCACCGAGGTGGAGCTGGCCGCCGATCCGGCCGCCGCCCGGGCCCGCTGGACGCCCGCGCCGCTGGTGCTGGTCGGTGCCGACCAGGCGCCGGCCTGCCTGCGGGCCCGCCTGCCGCGCCGGCCCCGGACGGTGCTGGTCGGTCGCTCCGGGCAGCTCGACCCGGGCACGGAGATCGCCGAGCTGATCGGCGCCGAGCACGTCGCCACCCTGCCCGCGGCCGAACCCTGGCTGGTCGACCGGTTCGCCGAGTGCGCGGGCGAGCCGCCCGGCACCGGGCCGGCCCGCGTCGTGGCGGTGCTCGGCGGGCGGGGCGGCGCGGGGGCCAGCGTGCTGGCCGGCGGCCTCGCCGTCACCGCGGCCCGGACCCGGCTGCGCACCCTCCTGGTGGACGCCGACCCGCTCGGCGGCGGGCTCGACCTCGTGCTCGGCTGGGAGCAACTCGAAGGGTTGCGCTGGCCCGGGCTCACCGGCACCGACGGTCGGGTGGACCCGCCGTCGCTGGTCCGGGCGCTGCCCAGCCGCGGCGACCTGGTCGTCCTCTCCTGGGACCGGGGCGCGCTGCGGCACCTGCCGGCCGAGGCGATGGCCGCCACCGTCGACGCCGCCCGACGAGGCCGGGACGTGGTCGTCCTCGACGTGCCCCGGCACCTGGACGACGCGGCCGTGGTCGCCCTCCAGGCGGCCGACCGGGCGCTGATCGTCGTGCCGGCGGAGCTGCGGGCCACCGCCGCGGCGGCCCGGGTGGTCGCCGTGGCCGCGCCGCACTGCGCCGACCTGGCGGTGATCGTGCGCGGTCCCGCCCCGGGCCGGCTCAAGGCCGGCGAGGTCGCCCGTGCGCTCGGGTTGCCACTCGCCGGGACGCTCCGGCCCGAGCCGGGGCTCTGCCGAGGGTTGGAACGCGGCGAGGCGCCGGCCGCCACCGGGAAGGGCCCACTCGCCCTGCTCTGCCAGCGGCTGCTCGCCGAGCTGACCGACCTGCCCGCGGCGGGTGCGGCGTGACCGGGCCGGCCGACTCCGGGGAACTGGCCGTCCGCGTCCGGCACCGGTTCGCCGCCGAGGCCACCCCGGTGACTCCCGCGGCGATCGTGTCCGCCGTACGCGCCGAGCCGGACGCCGCCGTGCTCGGCGACACCGCCCTGCTGCGGATCGCCGACCGGGTTCACGACGACCTCGTCGGTGCCGGTCCGCTCGCGCCGCTGCTCGCCGATCCGCAGGTCACCGACGTGCTGGTGAACGGCACGCGGGTCTGGGTCGACCGGGGGCGGGGGCTGCACCAGGTGGCCGTGCCGCTCGGCACGGTCGACGACGTACGCCGGCTGGCCCAGCGCCTCACCGCGGCCGCGGGGCGCCGGCTCGACGACGCCTCCCCGTACGCCGACGCCCGGCTGCCCGACGGCACCCGGCTGCACGCCGTGCTGCCACCGGTGGCGACCGACGGGCCCTACCTGTCGCTGCGCACCTTCCGGCAACGGCCGTTCACCCTCGACGAACTGGTCCGGCAGGGCACCGTGCCCCGCCCGGTCGCCCCGCTGCTCGCCGCCGTGGTGGCCGCCCGGTTGGCGTACCTGGTGACCGGCGGGACGGGTTCCGGCAAGACCACCCTGCTCAACACGCTGCTCGGGCTGGTGCCGGGGACCGAGCGGATCGTGCTGGTGGAGGACGCGGCCGAGCTGCGGCCCGTGCACCCGCACGTGATCGGGCTCCAGGCGCGGACGTCCAACGTGGAGGGCGCCGGGGCGGTCGGGCTGAGCGACCTGGTCCGGCAGGCGTTGCGGATGCGGCCGGACCGGCTGGTGGTGGGCGAGTGCCGGGGCGCCGAGGTGGTCGACCTGCTCGCCGCGTTGAACACCGGCCACGACGGCGGGGCCGGGACGTTGCACGCAAACGCCGCGACGGACGTGCCGGCCCGCCTGGAGGCGCTCGGGATGCTCGGCGGCCTGCCCCGGGCCGCCCTGCACGCCCAGGTCGCCGCCGCGCTCCAGATCCTCCTCCAGGTCCGGCGGACCACCGAGGGCCGGGTGCTGGAGTCGGTCAGCCTGCTCCTCCCCGAGGGACCCGACCGGGTGGTGACCGTGGTCCCCGCCTGGATCCGCGGACGCGGGCTCGGCCTCGCCGCCCGGCCGCTCGGCGCGCTGCTGCGCGAGCGGGGCGTGGCGGTGCCGCCGATCCTCTGCGCGGCCTGGCCCGGCTCGGCGGGTCCGTCGTGATCGGCCAGGTGTGGCTGGTGGCCGTGCTCCTGGCCGGTGCCGCCGCGGCGGTCGCCTGGCCGGTACGCGCCGGCCGGGCTCGCCGGCACGCGGTCCTCGACCTGGGCAATCGCCCTGTTCATGGTCCTACCCGGCCCGCCTGTGTCATCCCGGGCTCGCGGCCCAGGGCGGTGGTGCGCACGCCGCGCCCCGGCGTCCCCCACCGGCCGGCCACCGCGTTCGGAAGCCCCGCCGACCGTCCCCCTGCCGGCCGGCCGCCGGGGCGGCGGGACCCGACCCGCCCGGCCGCCGGGCTCGATCCCCGGAATCGCGTGCCGCGTAGCCGACTGGCCGCAGCCCTCGTAGCCCTGAATCGCGCGGCCTGGCGCCCGCGGACCGCCGCTCTCGCTCCCGTGGACCATGCGCCCCGGCCCCGGCTGGCCGCCGTGCTCACGTCCTGGCGCTCGGGTGCCGTCGCGCCGCCCTCCGGCCCGGCGCCGTCCGGCCTGGCGCCTTCCGGCCCGGCGCCGTCCGGCCCGGCGCCGTCCGGCGCGGTCGCTCGCGCGCCGCTGTCCGGGCGACCTGCCCTGCCGGCGGCGGCCCTGGCCGGCGCCGGTGCCGGAGCGCTGCTCGGCGGTCCGGTGGCCGCGGTGGTCCTGGCCGCCTACGGCACCCTCGCGGCCCGGGCGGTGCTGCGCCGGCGCTCCCGCCGAACGGCCGACCGGGCCCACCGCCGCGACCTGGACCAGCTCGGCGCGCTCGCCGCCGACCTGCGGGCCGGGCTGCCGCACGGCGATGGGATCGGCGACGGTTCGCGGCGCGTCGCCCGCTTGGCGCGGGCCGCCGTGCGGCTGGCCGACCGCACCGGGGCGCCGCTGGCCGAGCTGCTCGAACGGGTCGAGGCTGACGCCCGGGCGGCGGACCGGGGGCTGGCGGCGGCAGCCGCGCAGGCGGCCGGCGCCCGGGCGACGGCCTGGTTGCTCGCCGCGCTGCCGCTCGGCGGGATCGGGCTGGGATACGCCATCGGCGTCGACCCGGTGGCCGTGCTCCTGCACACCCCGGTCGGCGGCGGCAGCGCCGTCGCGGCCGTCGCGTTGCAGATCGGCGGGCTGCTGTGGGCGGAGCGGCTCGGTGCGGCACCCGGGCGGGTCGCCTGATGTCGCGGCAGGTGGTGGCCGCTGCCTGCCTCGGCGGGGCGGCGTTGCTCCTGGTCCGGTCCGGGCCCGCGGTCCGTCCGGCGCGGCGGCTACGCCTCCTCGCGCCCGCCCGGCCGGCCCGGCGGAGCCGTCCGGCCTGGTGGCCGGACCGGATCCGGCTCGGCGCGGGCCTGGCGGGGGTGGCCGCCCTCGTCGTGGTGGGCGGCTGGTCGGGTGTGCTCGTCGGGGCGCTGGCCGGCCTGGCCGCCGACCGCCTGCTGCGCCGGATCGAGCCGCGGGCCGTCCGCGACCGCCGGCTCCGGGAGACGGCCGACCTGCCCCTCGCCGCCGACCTGCTGGCCGCGGCGCTCCGGGCCGGCGCACCGGTGGACCGTTCGGTGCTCGCGGTCGCCGAGGCGCTCGGTGGACCGCTCGCCGACCGGCTCGGCCGGGTGGGGCGGACGCTGGAGCTCGGCGGCACGGCAGCGGAGGCGTGGGACCACCTGCGGCCCGTGCCCGGGGCGGAGCGCCTGGTAACCGCCGCCATCCGCTCGTCGAGCAGTGGCGCGGCGCTGGCCAGGGCGCTCACCCGGCTCGCCGACGACCTGCGGTCCGATCGGTCGACCGCCGCCGAGGCCGCCGCCCGGCGGGCCGGCGTGCTCATCGTGCTGCCACTCGGGCTCTGTTTCCTGCCCGCCTTCATTCTCGCCGGTCTGGTGCCGGTGATCGTCGCCGTCCTCGGCGACGTGCTCTGAATCCCCGAGAAAGGAACTACGACATGCGCAAACTCCTCACCCGCCTGCGCGGCGACGCCGGGATGAACACGGCCGAGTACGCCGTCGGCACCCTCGCCGCCGTCGCGTTCGCCGGGATCCTGCTGAAGGTGCTCACCTCCGGCAACGTGCAGTCCGCGCTCACCGCCGTCATCGACCGGGCCTTGAAGTGACCCGTCGCCGGTGGGCCGGCCGCCGGCCCGGCCCGGTCCCGGGTTCCCCGTCCAACGGCGCCGGCCCGGGCCCGGTTTCCTCGTCCCACGACCCGGGCCCGGGTTCCTCGTCCGGCGGCGCCGGCCCGGGCTTGGGTTCCCCGCCCGACGGCGCCGGCCCGGTCGCGGGTTCCGCGTCCGGCGGCGCCGGCCCGGGGCAGCCGGGACGGGTCGACGGGCAGCAACCGTGGGATTCGCGGGAACGCGGCTCGTTCACGGCCGAGTTGGCGGCCGGCCTGCCGGCGCTGATGCTCCTCCTCTTCGCGGGTCTCACCGCGGTCGACGCGGTCACCACCCGGGCCGGCTGCCTGGACGCGGCCCGTGAGGCAGCGCTCGCCGCCGCCCGGGGCGAACCAGGGTCGGCCGCCGGCTCCCGGTACGCCCCGGCCGGGGCCGAGGTCTCGGTGACCGTGACCGGCGACCGGGTCACCGTGACCGTCCGGGCGCCGGTCCGGAGCTTCGGCGCCCGGCTGCCCGGGCTCACCGTGTCGGGCACCGCGGTGGCCGCCGTCGAGCCCGGCGCCCCCGGACCGCAGCCGTGATCGGGTGCTACGCGGCCCGTCGGGTGATCAACGGGTGGGGGAACCAGGGCGGCGAGCACGGTGGGGCGACCGTGTGCCTGCTCGCCGTGGGGTTGGTGCTCGTGCTGGTCGGGCTCCTCGGCGCCGGGCTCGGGGCGGCCCGGTGCGCACGTCACCAGGCCCGGAACGCCGCCGACTTCGGGGCTCTCGCGGGCGCCGGCCGGGCACTGGAGGGTGCCGACGCGGCGTGTGGACGGGCCGCGGACCTGGCCGTGGCCAACGGCGGCCGGCTGACGGCGTGCCGGCTCGACGGTCTCGACGTCGTGGTGACGACGGAGGTGCGGGTCGCCCCACTACCCGGGCTCGCCCGGGCGGCGACCGCCACCTCCCGGGCCGGCCCGACCCGGGGCTGACTGCCGGTGCCCACCGGAGACGTTCAGCCTGCCGGGATTTCCGTCGCCCATCGCCTTTTCCCACGTCTCGTGTCCAGGCACTGGGAAACTGGACCTGCAGCGATCCACCCCGGCGGTGCCGCACAGAAGGGGAGCCCGCGATGACCGACAGGTCCGGCGTAGAAGCCTGGATCCGGGCCTATGAATCCGCCTGGCGTACGGCGGGAACCGACCAGCTCGACCGGCTCTTCACCACCGACGCCACCTATCAGATGTCGCCGTTCAAGGAGCCGCACCGGGGGCTCGACGCCATCCGCGTGCTGTGGGACGCCGAACGCGCCGGGCCGGACGAGGAATTCGAGATGGACTTCCAGATCGTCGCCGTCGACGACCCGCAGGCGGTCGTACGGCTGGAAGTGCGATACGGCGGCCCCCGTGCCGAGTTGTTCCGCGATCTGTGGATCCTCACGTTCGCTCCGGACGGCCGGTGCCGGGCCTTTGAGGAGTGGCCCTTCAGCCCCGAGCCTTCCGCGCCGCACCACACACCCTGACCCTGGACTGAGGGCCGGCCGTGGTGTCGGGGCGGAAGCGCGTACCGCCCCGACACCACCGCGAAGGCGCGGCCCGGTCGGTGAAGGTGCCGGCGTCAGCGGGCCTGGAGGGCGTCCAGGCCGACCGCCATGGCGATCACCAGCCGGCGGTCGATCTGCGGGTGGTGGATGTCGACGACGTACCGGTCCCGCAGGCCCCACTTCTTGTCGACCGAGAACACCGGCTGACCGTTGGCCACGAAGTCGAAGTGGTAGGGCAGCCAGGAGAGCGAGTCGACGAAGCGGCGCAGCAGGGCCACCGGCAGGCTGCGCTCCTGGCCGGTGATCTGCGGCAGGCCGGCCTGCTCGACGTGCCAGGTGGAGCGCAGCAGCGACTGGGCGAAGTCCTTGCGGAACAGGCCGATCGGGGTGCCGGCGTGGTCGGTCACGTCGTAGGTGGCGCCGAGGTCGAGGCGCTGCCGGGCCTTGAAGCCGAGCAGGGGGTACTGCTTGGAGTCGTCGGTGTAGATGGTCACCTGCTCCTTGAACGCGAGCCGCTTCTGCTGCGCGAACGCGAGCAGCGCACCCTCCGAGCCGTCCGGCGCCGCGGAGTGGACCTCGTACTGGTTGACCATCATCCGGATCCGCTGGCGGATGATGAACCGCTGCTGGGCCTGCAAGCTGTCGAGCTGCATCAGATCTCCTTGAAGAGGCGAACGCCGGAGTTTCGCACAGCTCGATTGTCACCGCGTGCCCGCGACCGGCGGGTTCCGGCCGGTGATCCGCGGGTCCGCGCGGCGGCAGCCCCTCGGAGGTCAGCGGCCGCCGTCGACGGTCGCCTTCATGGCCCAGGCATTGAGCACCTGGTGGATCCCGCGCAGACGTTCGTTGATCTGTTCCAGGCGCTCCGCCTGGGCCAGGCTGGCCAGCGCGGTGCCCAGCGCGATCTGCTGGTCGGGGGTGAGGTTCTCCTGGTCGATCGTGTAGAGCAGGTCGACGGTCTCGGCGATCGTGTCGGCCACGGCTGTACCTCCCGGCGCGAAGAATCTCGGGTCACCTCGGGGCTTCCACCAGGGGGATGGAAGCGCTCCCATGTATCAATGCCCGGTCGTCGCCCGACTCATGCACCCGTCCCAGACTTCGACCGGCCGCCGGTCAGTCGCCACCTGCGCCGGCCCGCTCGGCGGCCCGCTCCTCCTGCCGCGGCAGCACCGCCCCGCGCCCGCCCTCGACCGCCGCCAGGTTGGCGAGGACGACGTCGAGGACCTTGACCGCGTCCGGCTTGGAGAGCGGATTGTTGCCGTTGCCGCACTTGGGGGACTGGACGCAGGACGGGCACCCGGACTCGCACCCGCACTCGGCGATCGCGTCCCGGGTGGCGCGCAGCCAGGCGGCGGCCGTCCCGTACGCCCGCTCGGCGAAGCCCGCCCCGCCGGGGTGGCCGTCGTAGACGAAGACGGTGGGCGCCTCGGTGTCCGGGTGCAGCGCGGTGGAGAGCCCGCCGATGTCCCACCGGTCGCAGGTCGCCATCAGCGGCAGCAGGCCGATCGCGGCGTGCTCGGCGGCGTGCAGCGCCCCCGGGATGTCCGCCGCCTCGACGCCGGCAAGAGCCAGCGACTCCGGCGAGAGGGTGAACCAGACGGCCACGGTGCGCAGTTCCCGCGCCGGCAGGTCCAGCGGCCGGGTGTCGATCACCTCGCCGGTGGCGATCCGCCGCCGCTGGTACGACACCACCTGGCTGGTCACGTCCACCTCGCCGAGGAAGAGCCCGACCGGCCCGGCGTCCACGTAGGAGCGGACCGACACCACGGAGAGCGAGGTGACGTCCCGGGCGTGGGTGGACCAGTCCGGCTCCTCGGCGTGCACCAGCGCGCACCCGTCGGCCAGGTCGAGCGAGTCGACCACGTACGAGACGCCCTGGTGCAGGTAGACCGCGCCGGCGTGGAGCAGGAAGTGCGAGGAGCCGCCGTCGACGGTGCCGAGCAGCCGGCCGGTGGACTCCTCCACCACGCAGACCGGCGCCCCGCCCTCGCCGCGCAGGTCGACCTCGGGGCGCTCCCGGTGCCGCCAGTACCAGCCGGTGGGCCGCTGCCGCAGCGCCCCCGCCTCGACCAGCGAGTCCACCGCCTCCTTCGCGCCCTCGCCGAACAGTTCCAGGTCGGCCGGGGTGAGCGGGGCCTCGTGCGCGGCGCAGGCGAGCTGCGGCGCGAGCACGTACGGGTTGGCCGGGTCGAGCACGGTCGCCTCGACGGGCCGCCCGAACAGCGCCTCGGGGTGGTGCACCAGGTAGGTGTCGAGCGGGTCGTCCCGGGCCACCAGCACCGCGAGGGCCTCGTCGCCGGAGCGGCCGGCCCGGCCGGCCTGCTGCCAGAGCGACGCCCGGGTGCCCGGCCAGCCGCAGATCAGCACGGCGTCCAGCCCCACCAGGTCGACGCCGAGTTCGAGAGCGTTGGTGGAGGCGAGCCCGAGCAGGTCACCGGTGAGCAGCGCGCGTTCCAGTTCGCGGCGCTCCTCGCGCAGGTAGCCGGCCCGGTAGGCGGCCACTCGACCGCCGAGCCCGGGCACCGCCTCGTCGAGGGCCCGCCGGGCGTTCGCGGCGACCACCTCGGCCCCGCGCCGGGACCGGACGAAAGCGAGCGTGCGTACCCCCTCGATCACGCTGTCGGCGAGCAGGTCGGCGGTCTCCCGCAGCGCCGAGCGCCGGACGGTCACCAGGTCGGCGACCTCCTCGTCAGCGGAAGCGGAGGGCAGCAGCGGCGGTTCCCAGAGCGCGAAGGTCACCCCGCCGCGCGGCGAGGTGTCCTCGGTGACGGCCGTGACCGGCAGGCCGGTGAGCCGCCCGGCCGCCGTCGCCGGGTCGCCCGACGTCGCCGAGGCCAGCACGAAGACCGGGGTACGCCCGTAGCGCGCGCACTGCCGGCGCAGCCGCCGCAGCACGTGCGCCACGTGCGAGCCGAACACGCCCCGGTAGGTGTGGCACTCGTCGACCACCACGTACGCGAGCCGGCGCAGGAACCCGGACCAGTGCGCGTGCCCGGGCAGGATGCCGTGGTGCAGCATGTCGGGGTTGGTGAGCACGAACCGGGAGTGCCGGCGGATCCACTCCCGCTCGGTGCGCGGGGTGTCCCCGTCGTAGGTGGCGGGGCGTACCCCCTCCAGCTCCAGGCCGGCGACGGCGCGGAACTGGTCGGCGGCGAGCGCCTTGGTCGGGGCCAGGTAGAGCACCGTGGCGCGCGGGTCGGCCAGCAGGGTGCCCAGCGCCGGCAGCTGGTACGCCAGCGACTTGCCGGACGCCGTGCCGGTGGCCACCACCACGTGCGTGCCCGCGTACGCCAGCTCGGCGGCCTCGGCCTGATGCCGCCACGGGGCGACGACGCCGCGCCGCGCGAACGCCGCCCGCAGCTCGTCGGGGGCCCAGGCCGGCCACGGCGCCGGCTCGCCGGCCCGGGGCGGCACCCGCTCGACGTGCGTGACCGGATCGGTGGCGTGCCGCAGGCGCAGCCGACGGAGCAGCTCACCCGGCGGGCGGCCAGGGCCCCTGCCGGCCGGTACGCCGTCGAAGGTCACGTCCTGCACTCTCGCACTGGTGTTCGGAATTGGAAACCGCGGGGCGGGGGTATGGGGAAGGCTTCGCCGGTGACCCGGCAGGGGTCACGCGGGGGGATGGTTAGATGCCCAGGAGAGCTTACCGAGGAGGGACCGATGGAGCTGTCGCTGGCGACCCGCACCGTGGGGGAGCACACGGTGCTCGAGGTCGGCGGTGAGGTGGACGTCTACACCGCGCCGCGCCTGCGGGAACGGCTCCTGGAGCTGATCGACGGCGGTGCCCGCCGGGTCGTGGTGGACCTGGGCCGGGTGGACTTCCTCGACTCGACCGGCCTCGGCGTGCTGGTCGGCGCGCTCAAGCGGCTCCGCTCGGCCGGCGGTTCCTTCGCGCTGGTCTGCGACAAGGAGCCGCTGCTCAAGATCTTCCGGATCACCGCCCTGGACCAGGTCTTCCCGTTGCATCCCACGGTCGACGCGGCGATCAACGCCGACCCGACCGGCGCCGGCGCGTGATGGCGACCGTCAAGCTCTCCTTCTCGCCGGCCCCGGTGCACGTCCGCACCGCACGCCTGGTCGGCGTCGCGGTGGCCCGCCGGGCCGGGGTCCGCGAGGACCTGCTCGACGAGGTGCGCCTGGCCATCGGTGAGGCGTGCACCCGGGCGGTCGCGCTGCACCGGCAGTACGGGCTGCCCGATCCGGTGTACGTGGAGATGTCCGACGCCGGGGCGTACACGGTGCGGGTGGTGGACCGCGCCCCGATCGAGGCGAGCATCGGCCTCGCCGCGCTGCCGCCCGACGAGCTGGCCAAGGAGTCGCTCAGCGAGGACGCGCTGACCACCGGGGTGGGCTTCGCCCTGCTCGCCGGTTTCGTCGAGGACCTCCAGGTCCGCCCGGTCGACGAGGGCGTCGGCACCGAGGTCCGGATGGTCTGGCCGGCCGGCCGCGCCTGATCCTGTCGTTCCGCAGGCCGCGTTCCCTCCGGGGAGCGCGGCCTCGTCGCGTTGCCCGGCCCTTATATCAGATTTCTTCACATAGCACAGTTATGAAGATCATCGAGACCGGGTGCCCCCTCCCTGTGACCCTCAACACGTCGGAGGGCTACAGTACGCGGGTTGTCAGCAAGTGATCCGTCCCGCAGCCAGCGGGAATGGGTGTTCATCGCTGGTCCGCCGGGGTGGGTCGGCGCGCGCTTGCGAGTCCGCATCCAGGCGTCGGTCCGTGCGTCTCCACTGGCCGGCGCGAGTGTTCGGTACAGGAGGACATAGATGTCCGGGACCTTGGCCGCCGACGGCGGCGCACTGTCCCTTACCGGAGCCAACGTGACGTACGTCGTCATCGCCGCGGTCATCGCGCTGGTGGCGCTCGTCTTCGCGGCCGCCCTCACCAGGGCGGTCCTGGCGGCCGGTACGGGAACCACCAACATGCAGGAGATTTCCGGGGCGGTGCAGGAGGGCGCGTCCGCGTACCTGCTGCGGCAGTTCCGCACCCTGGCGATCTTCGTGGTGATCGCCGTCGTGCTGCTGTTCCTGCTGCCGGTGCACGACACCGACGGCAGCGAGACCCTCGTGAAGATCGGCCGGTCGGCGTTCTTCGTGGTGGGCGCGCTGTTCAGCGCGTTCATCGGCGGCGCCGGCATGTGGCTGGCCACCCGCGCCAACCTGCGGGTCGCCGCGGCCGCCCGGGAGCGCGAAGGCGGGCGCGAGGGCGCCATGAAGATCGCCTTCCGCACCGGTGGCGTGGTCGGCTTCCTCACCGTCGGCCTCGGCCTGTTCGGCGCGGCGCTGGTCGTGCTGATCTTCCGCGGTGACGCCCCGACCGTGCTGGAGGGCTTCGGCTTCGGCGCCGCGCTGCTCGCCATGTTCATGCGGGTCGGCGGCGGCATCTTCACCAAGGCCGCCGACGTCGGCGCCGACCTGGTCGGCAAGGTCGAGCAGGGCATCCCGGAGGACGACCCGCGCAACGCCGCCACCATCGCCGACAACGTGGGCGACAACGTCGGCGACTGCGCCGGCATGGCCGCCGACCTCTTCGAGTCGTACGCCGTCACCCTGGTCGCCGCGCTGATCCTGGGCCGCGCCGCGTTCGGCGAGACCGGCCTGGTCTTCCCGCTGATCATCTCCACCATCGGCGTGCTGGTCGCGATCGTCGGCGTCTTCATCACCCGGCTGCGCACCTCCGACCGCAACGGTCTGACCGCGATCAACCGGGCCTTCTACCTCTCCGCCGTGATCGCCGCGGTGCTGGTGGCGATCGCCGCGTTCGCCTACCTGCCGGCCACCTTCGGCGAGCTGGAGGGCGGCCTCACCGACGTCGACCGCAACCCGCGGCTCGTGGCCATCGGCGCGGTGGTCATCGGCATCGTGCTGGCCGCCGCGATCCAGGCGCTCACCGGCTACTTCACCGAGACCAACCGGCGCCCGGTGCAGGACATCGGCAAGAGCTCGCAGACCGGCGCCGCGACCGTCATCCTCGCCGGCATCAGCGTCGGCCTGGAGTCGGCGGTCTACTCGGCGCTGCTGATCGGCGCCGGCGTCTTCGGCGCGTTCCTGCTCGGCGGCAGCTCCATCACCCTGTCGCTGTTCGCGGTGGCGCTGGCCGGCACCGGCCTGCTCACCACCGTCGGCGTGATCGTCGCCATGGACACCTTCGGCCCGATCTCCGACAACGCCCAGGGCGTGGCCGAGATGTCCGGCGACATCGACGAGCACGGCGCGCGGACGCTGACCGAGCTGGACGCCGTCGGCAACACCACCAAGGCGATCACCAAGGGCATCGCGATCGCCACCGCGGTGCTGGCCGCGACCGCGCTGTTCGGCTCCTACACCGACACGCTGCGTTCCTCGTACGAGGACGCGGGCGTGGGCGACGTCGGCGCCGAGATCCTCAACTCGCTGAACGTGGCCAACCCGCGCAACCTGGTCGGCCTCATCATCGGCGCCGCGGTGGTCTTCCTCTTCTCCGGCCTGGCCATCAACGCGGTCTCCCGCTCGGCCGGTGCCGTGGTGATGGAGGTCCGCCGGCAGTTCCGTGAGCTGCCCGGCATCATGGACCGCACCCAGCGCCCCGAGTACGGCAAGGTCGTCGACATCTGCACCCGGGACGCGCAGCGCGAGCTGATGACCCCCGGTCTGCTGGCCATCCTGGCCCCGATCGCGGTCGGCTTCGGCCTCGGCCCGGGCGCGCTGGCGTCGTACCTGGCCGGTGCGATCGGCGCGGGCACCCTGATGGCGGTCTTCCTGGCCAACTCCGGTGGCGCCTGGGACAACGGCAAGAAGCTGGTGGAGGACGGCGCGTACGGGGGCAAGGGCTCCGAGTCGCACGCCGCGACCGTCATCGGCGACACCGTCGGCGACCCGTTCAAGGACACCGCCGGCCCGGCGATCAACCCGCTGATCAAGGTGATGAACCTGGTCTCGCTGCTGATCGCCCCGGCCGTGGTGGCCTGGAGCGTGGGCGACGACAAGAACCCCGCGCTGCGGATCGCGATCGCCGTGGTGGCCGCACTGGTCATCGTGGCGGCGGTGGTGTTCAGCAAGCGCAAGGGCGTGGCCATGGCGGACTCCGACAGCGGTGCCGGCACCCCGGACCAGCACCCGGAGACGGTCAGCGCCTGACCCGGGCGACGCGACGGTTCCCGGTCGGCTCCGGCCGGCCGGGAACCGTGCCGTCTGACCGGTGGCACTTCCACCGGGAGGTCGTACGCTGCTTCGCATGCGTACGCGCCGGGCGGCAACCGCCGGAAAGCTCATGGTGGTCCTGGCCACGCTGGTTCTCGTCGTCGCCGGTTGCGGCGGCCCCAGCCCGCAGGCCTGGGCGGCGTCGGTCTGCCAGGCGCTCAGCCCCTGGCGCGCCGAGATCAACAAGCTGACCAGCAGCACCCAGCAGCAGATGACCGCGCAGACCACCCCGGCGCAGGCCAAGGAGAATTTGGTCCGGCTCTTCGCCGGGGCCGAGCAGGCCAGCGAGACGGCCCGGCGCAAGGTCGAGGAGGCGGGCGTGCCGGAGACCGACCACGGCGCGGAGATCTCCGCCGGGTTCCGTGCCTCGCTCAGCAAGGTGCGCGACGCGTACGGGCGGGCCCGGGACACCATCGACGGGCTGGACATCGCCCAGGCCGGCCCCTTCTACGACGGGGTGCGGGCCGCCGTGGACACGCTCAACAAGGAGTACGACGCGAGCGCGCTGGACACCAGCAGGCTCAACTCACCCGAGCTCAAGAAGGCCTTCGACGAGGTCCCGGAGTGTCGCTGACCCCACCCTCCCAGAACCCGGCCCGCCAGCCCTCGCTGTTCTCCACCGAGGCGGCCGACCCGTCGCTGGCGGACCTCGCCGGCCTGCTCGCCGGGCCCGGTGAGGTGGTCCGGATGGGCGGGACGGCCCGGGTCTCGGTGGTGGTGGACGCCGCCTGGCGGGTGCACGTGCTGGTGGCCGAGCTGGGCGCCCGGGGGATCCCGGCGGGCTGGGAGCCGACCGGGGACGGGCGGCACCTGGTGCGCACCGCGTACGCCACCACGCTGGCCCCGCTCGGTCTGGCCTGGCTGCGCGGGACGGTGAAGCGGCCCCCGCCGCGGTTCCACCTCAACGGGCGGCGGCTGCGGCTCTGGCTCGCCGCCGCCGGGGCGGCCGACCCGGCCGGGTTCCAGCTCCGGCTCGGCCCCGCCGACGAGGAGTGCTGGCCGCCGGTGCGCGCCGCGCTGGCCGCGGTGGGGCTCCCCGCCGCGTTCGTGGAGGCGGAGGAGGGCGGGCCGGCGTACCGGATCACCGGCCGACGGCGGGTGGCCCGGCTGGCGGAGCTGGTGGGGGACCGGCCGCGGGCCGTGCCGGCGGCCGAGTGGCCGGGGACGCACGGCTGACCCTCCGGCGCAACCCCGCCGGCTGTCCGATCCCGGACACACCGTGCGGAGGTTTGCCCAGGAAAACGACCGGTGTCTCCTCCGCCATGGGTGCGTGATCGTCACAGTGACCCGCTCGGCGCCCTACCCACGGTGTACGGTGGCGCCGTCCGGCGGGGTGCCGGCCGATGGTCGACGCAACCTGATCATTTGCCGCCCACGAAACCCGGAACGCGGACGGCGCGTTACGTTGGACATCCGGACCGCCGGTGGTGCGACACGGCCCGAAGCGGGCATTGCGTAGGAGTGAGGTCGGAGAGAGACGTGCCGAGCAACGCTGGAACCACCCGTCTGGTCATCGTCGAGTCACCGGCGAAGGCCAAGACGATCTCGGGCTATCTCGGCCCGGGGTACGTCGTGGAGGCCAGCTTCGGCCACGTCCGGGACCTGCCCCGCAACGCCGCCGAGATCCCGGCCGCCTACGAGGACAAGCCCTGGGCCCGCCTCGGCGTGGACGTGGACAACGGCTTCGCCGCGCTCTACGTGGTCTCCGCCGACCGGAAGAAGCAGATCACCAAGCTGAAGTCGCTGGCCAAGGAGGTGGACGAGATCTTCCTCGCCACCGACGAGGACCGCGAGGGCGAGGCGATCGCCTGGCACCTGGTCGAGACGCTGAAGCCCAAGGTGCCGGTCAAGCGGATGGTCTTCCACGAGATCACCAAGCCGGCCATCCAGGCCGCGGTGGCCAACCCCCGGGAGATCGACCGGGACCTGGTCGACGCCCAGGAGGCCCGGCGCATCCTCGACCGGCTCTACGGCTACGAGGTCTCCCCGGTGCTCTGGCGGAAGGTCCGCAGCGGGCTCTCCGCCGGCCGGGTGCAGTCCGTGGCGACCCGGATCGTGGTCGAGCGGGAGCGGCAGCGGATGGCGTTCCGCACCGCCGAGTACTGGGACATCCTGGCCACCCTGGCGGTGGCGAACCCGGGCGAGGGTCCGCGCACCTTCAACGCCACCCTGATCGCGCTGGGCGGCGACCGGATCGCCACCGGCAAGGACTTCGAGCCGACCACGGGTCGGGTCAAGGCCGGCGCCGGGGTGGTCCACCTTGACGAGAACGGTGCCCGGGGCCTGGCCGCGCGCCTGGAGGGGCGGCCGTTCACCGTCACCCGGGTCGAGGAGAAGCCCTACCGCCGCCGCCCGTACGCGCCGTTCATCACCTCGACGCTGCAGCAGGAGGCGGCCCGCAAGCTGCGGCTCTCGTCGCAGCAGACGATGCGCACCGCGCAGCGGCTCTACGAGAACGGCTACATCACCTACATGCGTACCGACTCGGTGAACCTGTCGGAGACCGCCATCGCGGCGGCCCGCCGGCAGATCGCCGAGCTCTACGGCGAGCGCAGCGTGCCGCCGGAGCCGCGCCGCTACACCGGCAAGGTGAAGAACGCGCAGGAGGCGCACGAGGCGATCCGCCCGGCGGGCGACAACTTCCGCACCCCGGGCGAGGTGGCCAAGGAGCTGTCCGCCGAGGAGTTCAAGCTCTACGAGCTGATCTGGCGGCGCACCATCGCCTCGCAGATGACCGACGCGGTCGGCTCCAGCGTCTCGGTGCGCATCCGGGCGCTCTCCTCCGCCGGTGAGGAGGCCGACTTCGGCGCGACCGGCAAGACCATCACCGACCCCGGCTTCCTGCGCGCCTACGTCGAGTCCAGCGACGACGAGAACGCCGAGGCCGAGGACGCCGAGCGGCGGCTGCCCACCCTGACCAAGGACCAGCCGCTGACCGCCGACGAGCTTGCCGCCCAGGGCCACCACACCCAGCCGCCCGCGCGCTACACCGAGGCGTCGCTGGTCAAGGCCCTGGAGGAGCTGGGCATCGGCCGCCCGTCGACGTACGCGTCGATCATGCAGACCATCCAGGACCGCGGGTACGTCTTCAAGCGCGGCCAGGCCATGATCCCGTCGTTCCTGGCGTTCGCGGTGATCGGGCTGCTGGAGCGGCACTACCCGCGCCTCATCGACTACGACTTCACCGCCAGCATGGAGAACGAGCTGGACGAGATCGCCGGCGGTGACCACGCCGCGGTCGACTTCCTCACCTCGTTCTACTTCGGCAGCGCCAACGGCACCGGCGACCAGGCCATCGCCCACGCGGGCGGGCTCAAGAAGCTGGTCACCGAGAACCTCAGCGACATCGACGCGCGCAGCGTCAACTCGATCCCGCTCTTCACCGAGGACGACGGGCGCGAGGTCGTCGTCCGGGTCGGCCGCTACGGGCCGTACCTCCAGCGGGCGCTGCCGGGCGAGCAGCCCGCGCCCCCCGCCGAGGGCGAGGAGGGCGGCGGCCAGGGCGACCGGGCGCCGATCCCCGAGGGCCTGGCTCCCGACGAGCTGACCCCGGAGAAGGTGCACGAGCTGTTCCTGGGTGGCGGGGGCGAGCGCAAGCTCGGTGACGACCCGGCCACCGGCGAGCCGATCCTGCTCAAGTCCGGCCGGTTCGGCCCGTACGTGGCCAGCGGCGAGCGGAAGTCCTCGCTGCTGCGCTCGCAGTCGCCGGACAGCCTCACCCTCGACCAGGCGTTGCAGCTGCTCAGCCTGCCCCGGCTGATCGGCACCGACCCCGAGGGCAACGAGGTCGTCGCCAACAACGGCCGCTACGGCCCGTACGTCAAGCGCGGTGACGAGTTCCGCTCGCTGGACTCGGAAGACAAGATGTTCACCGTCACGCTGGACGAGGCGCTCGCCCTGCTGGCCGCCCCGAAGACCCGGCAGCGCCGGGCCGCCGCGCCGCCGCTGCGGGAGATGGGCAACGACCCGGCCACCGAGAAGCCGCTGGTCATCAAGGACGGGCGGTTCGGCCCGTACGTCACGGACGGGGAGACCAACGCCTCGCTGCGGCGCGGGCAGACCCCGGAGGCGCTGACCCTCGAGGAGGCCTCCGAGATGCTCGCCGAGAAGCGGGCGAAGGGTCCGGCGCCGAAGAAGAAGGCGGCGAAGAAGGCCGCCCCGGCCAAGAAGACGACGGCGGCCAAGAAGACCGCCGCCGCCAAGTCCACGGTCGCCAAGAAGACCACGACAGCAAAGACCACCACAGCCAAGAAGACCCCCGCAAAGAAGGCAGCCCCGAAGAAGGCCACCACCTCTCCGGAGTAGCCCACTCTCTGTCGAGATCTTGGAAGGAAGGGGCCCTCATG
>NZ_JBSSLX010000039.1:0-36541 GCF_053890995.1 Micromonospora sp. I033
GCGGGCCATGGCCGCACCTCGTCAGAAGCGGCTGCCGGACCTGCGGCGGGCGCCCACCCCGGCCACCACCGCCACCGCCACCAGGCCGCCGATCAGCAGCAGCGAGCCGGCGCCGCGACCGCCCGCGGTGCCTCCGCCGCCGGTCGCCGGGCCCTTGCTCGGCTGGGCCATGTTCAGCACGGTGAGCATGGTGGAGGCGGTCTGGCCGTTCGGGCAGTCCAGGTTCACCGGGTAGTCGCCGGGCGCCTTGTTGCCGGGGATGGTGACCGCCCCGGTGAGGAAGCCGTTGTCCGGCCGGAGCACCACCCGCCCGAAGGCGTCGGAGGTGACCTGGGCCTGCCGGGTGTTGTTGTTGTCGCAGCTGGCCCGGATGCTCACCCGGGAGCCGGCCTGGACGCTGTTGGGCGTCACCTCGACGAAGACGTTCTCCCCGGCGCGGGCCGGGGAGGCGGTGGTCAGGACGAACGCCGCGACCAGGCCGAGCAGGCCCAGTACGGCCCAGAGCGCGCGGTGTGACAGGAGCCCTCGCATGATTCCCCCCTTCCGGTGCGGCGCACCGGAATCCTGCTGACGGGCAGCGCGGGCTGCATTCCCCCTGACCTGGGGGCAAACCCGGGACGGATCAGCGACGCCGGCCGGCGGGGGGCGCTCCGGCGGGCGGGAGCGGGGTGACCGGGTGCCAGTCCAGCGGGGTGGAGAGCACCATGGTGCTGGACGGCTGCCCGTACGGGGCGAGCCGGTCGATGACCCCCTCGAACTCGCCCATCGTGCCGGCGGCCACCTTGAGCATGCTGCACGCGTCGCCGGTGATCCGGTGGATCTCCATGATCTCCGGCCAGTCCGCCACCTCGGGGTCGTTGAGGATGCAGCGCGACCCGTAACAGGACATCCGGATCAGCGCGAGCACGGTACGGCCGGCCCGGGTCAGGTCCACGTGCGCGTGGTAGCCGGTGATCACGCCGGACTCCTCCAGCCGGCGCACCCGCTCGGCCACCGCGGGCGGGGACAGGTGGACGCGCCGGGACAGCTCGCTGTAGGAGAGCCGGGCGTCGGCCTGGAGTTCGCGCAGCAGCGCCCAGTCCATGTCGTCCACGCGGTGACCTTTCCTTCGTGAAGTGATGCGCCGGGCACGCCTTCGGCGCGACAGGTGAGACCACCGTACCGCCGTTGAACAGGCATTCCATCTGCGGATCAACCAGCGGCATCATGTCGTCTACCCCGGCGTACGGAGGGAGATGACGGTGGAACAGACGACGGCGGTGCGGCCGGCGACCTCGCAGCAGCGGGCGGTCCGCGCGGCGCGCAACGGCGGCGAGCCGACCCTGGAGTTCGCCGACCGGGTGCCCTACGACGCCTACGTGCACGCCAGCACGCTGCACCAGCTCCAGCAGCCGCTCAGCGACGATCCGGGCGAGATGTCGTTCCTGATGGTCAGCCAGATCATGGAGCTGTACTTCAAGCTGACCTGCCACGAGCTGCGGCACGCCCAGCGCGAGCTGCGGGCCAACCGGGTCTGGGACGCGCTGCCCCCGCTGCGCCGCGCCGCCCTGCACCTGGAGGGGCTCAACGCCGCCTGGCAGGGGCTGCGCTGGATGACCCCGGCCGACTTCAACCGCTTCCGCGACCGGCTCGGCGAGGGCTCCGGCTTCCAGTCGGCCATGTACCGGCAGCTCGAGTTCGTGCTCGGCCTGCGCGACCCGGCGCTGATCCGCCCGTTCCGGCGGCAGGCCGAGGTGCACGCCGAGCTGACCGCCGCGCTGACCGCGCCGAGCCTCTGGGACGACGTGGTCGCGCTGCTCGCCCGGCGCGGCTTCGAGCTTCCCGCCGACCTGCTGGAGCGGGACGTGGCGACCGAGCACGAGTCGCACCCCGCCGTCGAGGCGGCCTGGGTGCGGATCTACGCCGACGGCGGCCCCGACAACCACCTGCGCCTGCTCGGCGAGGCGCTGACCGAGGTGGCCGAACGGTTCGGCGACTGGCGCTGGCACCACATCAAGGCGGTGCAGCGCTCGATGGGCGCCAAGGTCGGCAGCGGCGGCTCCGCCGGGCTGGCCTGGTTGCAGCGGAGCATGGCCCGGGTGGTCTTCCCGGAGCTGTGGTCGGCCCGGACCGCGATGTGACCGGAGGAATCGTGCGGAACACCGAAACTGAGTCGCTGGGCTTCGGCGGTGCCGAAGCCGAAGCCCGGAAGCTCGACGCCGCCGACCCCGGCCACCGGCACCTGTTCCTCGTGCCACCGGCCGACGGCGGGCGATACCCGGAGGTGGCGTACCTGGCCGGCAACTCGCTCGGCCTGCAACCCCGGGCCACCCGGGAGGAACTCCTCGCCGACCTGGACGCCTGGCGGCGGCTGGGCGTGGAGGGGCACCTGGAGGCGGAGCGGCCCTGGCTGCCGTACCACGAACTCCTGACCGCGCCGGCCGCGCGACTGGTCGGCGCCCGCCCCGCGGAGACCGTGGTGATGAACTCCCTCACGGTCAACCTGCACCTGCTGATGGTGAGCTTCTACCGGCCGGCGGGGGAGCGGAACCGGATCGTCATCGAGGACAGCGCCTTCCCCTCGGACAGCTACGCGGTGCGCAGCCAGGCCCGCTTCCACGGCCTCGACCCGGACACCGCCGTCGTGCGGCTGAAGCCGCGCCCGGGCGAGGACACCCTGCGGACCGCGGACGTCGTCGACTTCCTGGCCGCCGAGGGCCAGACCGTGGCGCTGCTGCTGCTCGGCGGGGTCAACTACCTGACCGGCGAGCTGATGGACATCCCGGCGATCACCGCCGCGGGGCGGGCCGCCGGCGCGGTGGTGGGTTGGGACCTGGCGCACGCCGCCGGCAACGTGCCGCTGGCGCTGCACGACTGGGACGTGGACTTCGCCGCCTGGTGCTCCTACAAGTACCTGAACTCCGGCCCCGGCGCCCTGGCCGGCGTCTTCGTGCACGAGCGCCACCTGGGCGACCCGAACCTGCCCCGCTTCGAGGGCTGGTGGAGCACCGAGGCGGCCACCCGGTTCGAGATGACCCCGGTCTCCCGCCCGCCGGCCACCGTCGAGGCGTGGCAGATCTCCAATCCGCCGATCTTCGCGATGGGCCCGGTGCGCACCTCGCTGGAGCTGTTCGACTCCGTCGGCATGCCCGCGCTGCGCGAGCGCAGCCTCCGGCTCACCGGCTACCTGGAGACCCTGCTCGACGCGGTGACCGCGAACCGGCCGCTGACCGTGATCACCCCGCGCGACCCGGCCCGCCGGGGCTGCCAGCTCTCGGTGCGGATCGGCGCCGGCAGCGCCAACGAGTTGACGAAGCGGCTGCGGCACGAGCACGGTGTGATCGCCGACGCCCGCGAGCCGGACGTCGTCCGGTTCGCCCCGGTGCCGCTCTACTCGACGTACCACGACTGCTGGCGGGTCGCCGACGCGCTGGCCGCGACGGTGGAGGCCGCCTCATGAGTACCGAACGCGAGGAGATCGCGGTCGTCGGCGCCGGGCTGGCCGGCTGCCTGCTGGCCTGCTTCCTGGCCCGGCGCGGCTACCCGGTCGCCCTCTACGAGCGGCGGCCGGACCCGCGCACCGGCCGGGTCGAGCGGGGTCGCTCGATCAACCTGGCGCTCTCCGAGCGCGGCCTGGACGCGCTGCGCCGGATCGGGCTGGACCAGCAGGTGATGACCGACGCGCTGCCGATGCGCGGCCGGATGATCCACCCGGTGGAGGGCGAGCCGCAGTTCCAGTCGTACAGCGTCTCGGGCGACCGGGCGATCAACTCGATCAGCCGGGGCGCCCTGAACAACGCCCTGCTCGACGCCGCCGCCGCGCTGCCCGGCGTGCGGATCGCCTTCGACCACCGGCTCGTCGGGCTCGACCCGACCAGCGGCGAGATGACCTTCGAGACCCCGCAGGGCAAGGTCACCGAGACCGCGTCGGTCGTGCTCGGCGCCGACGGCGCCGGCTCCGCGGTGCGTGGGCAACTCCTCGCGTACGGGGCCGTGGCCGAGAGCCTGGACTTCCTCGACTACGGCTACAAGGAACTCACCATCCCGCCGATCGGCGGCGAGTTCGCCCTGGACCCGGGCGCGCTGCACATCTGGCCGCGGGGCACCTCGATGATGATCGCGCTGCCCAACCCGGACCGCTCCTTCACCTGCACGCTCTTCTGGCCGACCCACGGCACCCAGAGCTTCGCCTCGCTGGGCAGCCCGGCCGCCATCGAGACCTACTTCGCCACCCACTACCCGGACCTGGTGCCGCTCGCGCCGAACCTGGTCGACGACTACCAGCACAACCCGGTCGGGGTGCTCGGCACGGTCCGCTGCACGCCGTGGCAGGTGGCCGGCAGGGTCGGCCTGCTCGGCGACGCGGCGCACGCCATCGTGCCGTTCTACGGCCAGGGCGCGAACTGCGCGTTCGAGGACGTGGTCGAGCTGGACCGGTGCCTGGACGAGTGCGGCGACCAGTGGGCCTCCGCGCTGCCGCTGTTCCAGCACCGCCGGCAGGCCAACGCCGAGGCGATCGCCCGGATGGCGCTGACCAACTTCGTGGAGATGCGGGACAAGGTCGCCTCCCCGGTGTTCCAGACCCGCAAGAAGATCGAGCACGCGCTGGAGCGCGCCCTGCCCGGCCGCTACGTCTCGCAGTACGAGCTGGTCTCCTTCTCCACCACCCCGTACGCCGAGGTGCGCCGCCGCGTGCGCCGGCAGTACGGAGTGGTGGGGGCGGTGGCGGCCGGCGCGGTGGCCGCGCTGGCCGGCGCGGCGATGGCACTGGGAAGGCGGCGAGGATGACGCTCTGGGATCCCCGGCTGATGGCCGGGCACGCGCCGGACGGCCCCGGCCTGCTGCGCAACTTCGTCGGTGGCTCCTTCGTGGACGCCGGGCCGCGGTTCACCAAGCGCAGCCCGGTCACCGGTGAGCCGGTCTTCGAGGTGGTCGAGGCGGGCGAGTCCGTCGTGGACGACGCGGTGACCGCGGCCCGCGCGGCGCTGCGGGGCCCGTGGGGCCGGATGGGCGAGCGGGAGCGCGCCGAGGTGCTCCGCCGGGTCGCCGACGAGCTGGAACGCCGCTTCGACGACCTGGTCGCCGCCGAGGTCGCCGACACCGGCAAGGCCATCTCGCAGGCCCGCACGCTGGACATCCCGCGCGGGGCGGCCAACTTCCGGGCGTTCGCCGAGATCGTGGCGACCGCGCCGACCGAGTCGTTCACCACGGTCACCCCCACCGGCGGCCGGGCGCTGAACTACGCCGTCCGCAAGCCGGTCGGCGTGGTCGCGATCATCGTGCCGTGGAACCTGCCGCTGCTCCTGCTCACCTGGAAGGTCGCCCCGGCCCTGGCCTGCGGCAACGCCGTGGTGGTCAAGCCCAGCGAGGAGACCCCGGCGTCGGCCACCCTGCTCGCCGAGGTGATGGCCGCGGCGGGTGTGCCCGAGGGCGTGTTCAACCTCGTGCACGGCTTCGGCCCCGGTTCGGCCGGTGAGCACCTCACCCGGCACCCGGGCGTCGACGCGATCACCTTCACCGGCGAGTCGGCCACCGGCAGCGCCATCATGCGCGCCGCCGCCGACGGGGTGAAGGCGGTCAGCTTCGAGCTGGGCGGCAAGAACGCCGGCCTGGTCTTCGCCGACGCCGACCTCGACGCGGCGGTCGCCGGCTCGGTCCGGTCCAGCTTCACCAACGGCGGCCAGGTCTGCCTCTGCACGGAGCGCATCTACGTGCAGCGGCCGGTCTTCGAGGAGTTCACCGCCCGGCTGGCCAAGCGCGCCGACGAGCTGGCGTACGGCTGGCCGGCCGACGAGGCCACGGTGAACATGCCGCTGATCTCGCACACCCACCGGGACAAGGTGCTCGGCCACTACGAGCTGGCCCGCACCGAGGGCGCCGAGGTGCGCGCCGGGGGCGGGACGCCGCGCTTCGGCGACGCCCGCGACGGCGGCGCGTACGTGCAGCCGACCGTGCTCACCGGGCTGGGGCCGGACGCCCGCACCAACCGGGAGGAGATCTTCGGCCCGGTGGTGCACGTCGCTCCGTTCGACGACGAGGACGAGGCGTACGCCCTCGCCAACGGCACCGACTACGGCCTGGCGGCGACGGTCTGGACCCGGGACGTGGGCCGGGCGCACCGGGCCGGGTCCCGGCTGGACGCCGGCATCGTCTGGGTGAACACCTGGTTCCTGCGCGACCTGCGGACGCCGTTCGGCGGGGTGAAGGCCTCCGGCATCGGCCGGGAGGGCGGGGTGCACTCGCTCGACTTCTACTCCGAGCTCACCAACGTCTGCGTGGACCTCTCATGAGCGAGCGGAGTGCGCGGGCCGGGCAGAATGGCCGGCGTCCCAAGCGAACGCAGCGAGGAGCCGGCATGACCGTCGACATCGAAGCCGCCAACCGGGAGCTGGCGGTGGCCCGGCAGGAGGAGAAGCCGTGCCCGCCGCTGCGCGGCCGGCTGCTGCCCGAGGGCGACATCGAGGCGGCCTACCAGGTGCAGCAGGTCTACACCCGGCAGCGGCTCGGCAAGGGCCACCGCCGTGTCGGTGCGAAGATCGGCCTCACGTCCCGCGCCGTCCAGGAGAACTTCGGCGTCTTCCAGCCCGACTTCGGGGTGCTCTTCGACGACATGGCGGTCGGCGACGGCGTCGAGGTGCCGATGAGCCGGCTGCTCCAGCCCCGGGTGGAGGCGGAGATCGCCTTCGTGCTCGGCGCCGACCTGCCCGACGAGCGGGTCACCACCGTCGACCTGATCCGGGCCGTCGACCACGTGCTGCCGGCCATCGAGATCGTCGACTCCCGGATCGCCGGCTGGGACATCTCCATCGTGGACACCGTGGCGGACAACGCCTCCAGCGGGCTCTTCGTGCTCGGCACCGCGCCCCGGCGACTGGCGGACGTGGACCTGCGGCTCTGCGGCATGGTGCTGGAGCACGCCGGCGAGCCGGTCTCGGTCGGGGCCGGGGCGGCCTGCCTCGGCAACCCGTTGCACGCGCTGGAGTGGCTGGCCGGCACCATGGCCCGCGCCGGCGACCCGCTGAAGGCCGGGGACGTGGTGCTCTCCGGGGCGCTCGGCCCGATGGTGCCCGTCACGCCGGGCGCCGCGTACGAGGCACGGATCTCCGGGCTCGGCTCGGTGCGGACCTGTTTCTCCAAGGAGACGCGATGACTGTCGGGGTGGCGGTGCTCGGGTCGGGCAACATCGGCACCGACCTGATGATCAAGGTGCTGCGGCTCAGCACCGAGCTGCGGATGGTGGCGATGGCCGGCATCGACCCGGCGTCCGACGGTCTCGCCCGGGCCCGGCGGCTGGGCGTGGCGACCACCGCCGAGGGCGTGGACGGCCTGGTGGCGATGCCGGAGTTCGCCGACGTCGAGCTGGTCTTCGACGCCACCTCGGCCGGCGCGCACCGGCACCACGACGCGGTGCTGCGGGCGCACGGCCGGACCGTGGTCGACCTGACGCCGGCCGCCATCGGCCCGTACGTGGTGCCGCCGGTCAACCTCGACGAGCACCTGCACCAGCCCAACGTGAACATGGTGACCTGCGGCGGGCAGGCCACCGTGCCGATCGTGCACGCGGTCGGCCGGGTCACCCCGGTCGCGTACGGGGAGATCGTCGCCTCGATCGCCTCGAAGTCGGCCGGGCCGGGCACCCGGGCCAACATCGACGAGTTCACCGAGACCACCGCCCGGGCCATCGAGGTGGTCGGCGGCGCCGAGCGCGGCAAGGCCATCATCGTGCTGAACCCGGCCGACCCGCCGCTGCTCATGCGGGACACCGTCTACTGCCTCTGCCCGGACGCCGACGCCGACCGGACCGCGATCGCCGCCTCGGTGGCCGACATGGTGAAGACGGTGCAGGAGTACGTCCCGGGCTACCGGCTCAAGCAGGACGTGCAGTTCGACCGGGTGGACACCTACGCGCCGGTGCTGGGCCGGCACTTCACCGGGCTCCAGGTCTCGGTCTTCCTGGAGGTCTCCGGCGCCGGGCACTACCTGCCCGCGTACGCCGGGAACCTGGACATCATGACCTCGGCCGCGCTGCGTACCGCCGAGCGGCTGGTCACGCTCCGGAAGGTGGACGCGCGATGACCGACCTCTACATCCAGGACGTGACGCTGCGCGACGGCATGCACGCCATCGCCCACCGGTACACGGTGGACCAGGTGCGGACCATCGCCGCCGCGCTCGACGCGGCCGGGGTGGCCGCCATCGAGGTGGCGCACGGCGACGGCCTGGCCGGCTCCAGCGTCAACTACGGCCACGGCGCGGCCGGTGACGCCGACTGGATCGCCGCCGCCGCCGAGGTGCTGACCAGCGCCCGGCTCACCACCCTGCTGCTGCCCGGCATCGGCACCATCGCCGACCTCAGGGCGGCCAAGGCGCTCGGGGTGACAAGCGTCCGGATCGCCACCCACTGCACCGAGGCCGACATCTCCGCCCAGCACATCTCCTGGGCCCGGGAGAACGGCATGGACGTCTCCGGGTTCCTCATGATGTCGCACATGAACGACCCGGCCGGGCTGGCCGCCCAGGCCAAGCTCATGGAGTCGTACGGGGCGCACTGCGTCTACGTCACCGACTCCGGCGGGCGGCTGCTGATGTCCGACGTGGCCCAGCGGGTCGACGCGTACCGGCAGGTGCTCGAACCGGAGACGCAGATCGGCATCCACGCCCACCACAACCTGTCACTCGGCGTGGCGAACAGCGTGCTGGCGGTCGAGCACGGCCGGATCCCCGGTGGCGGGCCGGCCGGCGCGGACGCCCCGCACGGCCGGACCGTCCGGGTGGACGCGTCGCTGGCCGGCATGGGCGCGGGCGCCGGCAACGCACCGCTGGAGGTCTTCGTGGCGGTCGCCGAGCTGCACGGCTGGAAGCACGGCTGCGACGTGTTCGCGCTGATGGACGCGGCCGACGACCTGGTCCGCCCGCTCCAGGACCGGCCGGTCCAGGTCGACCGGGAGACGCTCTCCCTCGGGTACGCGGGGGTCTACTCCAGCTTCCTCCGCCACGCCGAGCGCGCCTCGGCGAAGTACGGGGTGGACGTCCGCTCGATCCTGGTCGAGCTGGGCCGGCGCCGGATGGTCGGCGGCCAGGAGGACATGATCGTGGATGTGGCACTCGACCTGGCGGGCAAGGAGCACTCATGATCGGACCGGACGTCGCGGGGATCGCCGAGAAGCTGGGCGCGGCCGCCGACACGGCCACCGCGGTCCCGCAGCTCGCCGCCGAGGTCGGCCTCGACGTGGACGCCGCGTACGCGGTGCAGGCCGCGCTGCTGAAGCGTCGCCTCGACCGCGGCGAGCGGCTGGTCGGGCTGAAGATGGGGCTGACCAGCAAGGCGAAGATGGCGCAGGTCGGCGTCGACGAGGTGATCTGGGGCCGGCTCACCGACGCGATGCGGGTGCCCGACGGCGGCACGGTCGACGTGGCCGACTTCATCCACCCCCGGGTCGAACCGGAGGTGGCGTTCCTGCTGGACCGCCTCCCCGAGCCGGGCGAGCCGGTCGGCGCGTTCACCGAGGCGGTCCGCGCGGTCGCCCCGGCGATCGAGCTGATCGACTCCCGGTACGCCAACTTCACCTTCTCCCTGCCGGACGTCGTCGCCGACAACACCTCGGCCGCGGCGTTCGTGGTCGGGCCGTGGTCGCCGGTGCCGGACGGCCTGGACAACCTGGGCGTGCTGCTGGAGATCGACGGCCGGGTGGCGCAGGTCGGCTCCACCGCCGCGATCCTCGGGGACCCGCGCCGGGCGCTGGACGAGGGCATCCGGCTGGCCGGCCGGCACGGTGTCCGGCTCCGCGAGGGCTGGGTCTTCCTGGCCGGCGCGGCCACCGCGGCCGTGCCGCTGCGCCCGGGCGCGCACGTCCGGGCCGTGGTGGAGAAGCTCGGCACCGCCTCGCTGAAGGCGGCGGCATGACGGCTCGGGTGGTGGCCGGGAAGGCCGTGCCGCGCGGGGCCTTCCCGCACGTCAAGGTCGCCGGCGGGTTCGTCTTCGTCTCGGGTACGTCGTCGCGGCGGCCGGACAACACCTTCGCCGGCGTCTCGGTCGACGAGTTCGGCACCACCGACCTCGACATCCGGGCGCAGACCCGGGCCGTGATCGGGAACATCCGGGACCTGCTCCGCTCGGTCGGCGCGGACCTGGGCGACCTCGTGCAGGTCACCAGCTACCTGGTCAACATGAACGACTTCGGTGGCTACAACGAGGTGTGGGCGGAGTTCTTCGACGCCACCGGGCCGACCCGGACCACGGTGGCCGTGCACCAGCTTCCGCATCCGCACCTGCTGATCGAGATGCAGGCCGTGGCGCTACTTCCGTCGGGAGGTCAATCGTGAGCGAGATCGCCGAGCCGTTCAGCTTCCAGGGCTGGATCGGAGAGAACCAGCACCTGCTCAAGCCGCCGGTGGGCAACAAGGAGATGCTGCCGGGCAGCGACGACTTCATCGTCATGGTGGTGGGCGGCCCGAACCAGCGGACCGACTTCCACGTCGACCCGTACGAGGAGTTCTTCTATCAGGTCAAGGGCAACATGCACATCAACCTGATGCTCCCCGAGGGCCCGCGCACGGTGCACGTGCGCGAGGGTCAGATGTGGATGCTGCCGCGCAACACCCCGCACTCGCCGCAGCGCCCCGAGGCCGGCTCGATCGGCATGGTGATCGAGCGGGTCCGCGAGGAGGGCACGCTGGAGAAGTTCCAGTGGTACTGCCCCGAGTGCAGCCACAAGGTGCACGAGGTGGAGCTCCAGGTGCGCGACATTGCCGCCGACCTGCCCCCGGTCTTCGCGGCGTTCTACGCCGACGAGAAGGCCCGGACCTGCACCAACTGCGGCGCGCTGCACCCGGGCAAGGGCTGATGCCCGGACCCGTCGTCGACGTGCACACGCACGTCGTACCCAAGGGGTGGCCGGACCTCGCCGCGGCCTGCGGCGGGTCCGGCTGGCCCTGGCTGCGGGTGGACTCCGAGCGGGCCGCCATGATCATGGTGGGGGAGACGGAGTTCCGGCCGGTCGGCGCGGAGTGCTGGGACCCGGAGACCCGGCTCGCCGACATGACCGCCGACGGCGTCGACGTGCAGGTCGTCTCGCCCACCCCGGTCTTCTTCAGCTACGACCGCCCCGCCGCCCAGGCGGTGAAGGTGGCCCGGATCTTCAACGACCTCACCCTGGAGGTCACCGCGGGCGGGGGTGACCGGCTCGTTCCCTTCTGCCAGGTGCCGTTGCAGGACCCGGACGTCGCCTGCGCCGAGCTGGACCGCTGCCTGGGCGCCGGGCACGCCGGGGTGGAGATCGGCAACCACGTCGGCGACCGCGACCTCGACGACGTCGGCATCGTGCAGTTCCTGACCCACTGCGCCGAGTTGGGGGCGCCGGTCTTCGTGCACCCCTGGGACATGCCGGGCGGGCCCCGGCTGGACCGGTGGATGGCCCGCTGGCTGACCGGGATGCCGGCCGAGACGCACCTGTCGGTGCTGGCGCTGATCCTCGGCGGCGTCTTCGACAAGGTGCCGGACACGCTGCGGATCTGCTTCGCGCACGGCGGCGGCAGCTTTCCGTTCTGGCTGGGCCGCGCCGACAACGCCTGGCACCGCCGCGGCGACCTGGTCCGCGGCGCGTCCAGCGCCCCGCCGAGCGCCTACGTCGACCGGTTCTCCGTCGACTCGGTGGTCTTCGAACCGGCCGCGCTGCGGCTGCTCGTCGACACCATGGGCGAGGACCGGGTGCTGGTCGGCAGCGACTACCCGTACCCGCTGGGGGAGCGGCCGGTCGGGCAGGTGGTGCACCGGGCGGACTTCCTCACCGCCGACCAGCGCGACAAGCTGCTGTCCCGCAACGCCCTGCGCTTCCTGCACGGCTGACCCCGCCCGGCGGCCGCGCGGCGGGTGATGAGTGCGATGGCCGCCGTGACCAGGCAGGATGGGGGCATGGCCGAGCCGCACGACCTGACCGCGCTGGAGCAGGCCGCCGCGATCCGCCGGGGTGAGCTGTCCAGCGTGGAGTTGGTCGAGCACCACCTGCACCGGGTGGACGCGCTCGCCGACACCCTCGGCGCGTTCGTCACGGTCACCCCCGAACGCGCGCGGGCGGCGGCCGCCGCCGCCGACGCGGCGCCGGCGGACCGGCGCGGTCCGCTGCACGGGGTGCCGACCGCGATCAAGGACCTGACCCTCACCGCCGGGGTGCGTACCACCTTCGGCTCGGCCGCCTTCGCCGACTTCGTGCCGCCGGTCGACGCCGACGTGGTCCGGTTCATGGCCGCCGCCGGGCTGGTCAGCCTCGGCAAGACCACCACCTCCGAGCTGGGCTGCTCGCTCTACTCCGAGGGGCTCGTCGCGCCGCCGGCCCGCAACCCGTGGGGCCTCGGGTACACCGCGGGCGGGTCCAGCGGCGGGGCGGCCGCCGCGGTGGCCGGCGGGCTGGTGCCGGTGGCCCAGGGTTCCGACGGCGGCGGGTCGCTGCGCATCCCGGCCGCGCTCTGCGGCCTGGTCGGCTACAAGCCGAGCCGGGGGCTGGTCTCCGGTGGCCCGCTCGGCTTCGGGGCGTTCGGGCTGCCCACCAGCGGTCCGCTCGGCCGGACCGTGGCGGACGTGGCCGCGCTCCTCGACGTGCTGGCGCAGCCGGTGCCCGGCGAGCCGTACCTGCCGCCCGTCGCGCCCCCCGGCGGCTACCTGGGCGCCGCCCGGGAGGCCGCCCCGGGCCGGCTGCGGATCGGCCGGTTCACCGCCCCGATGCTCGCCGACGAGCCGGTCCACCCCGACTGCGTGGCCGCCGTCGACCGGGCCGCCGCGCTGCTCGCCGCGGCCGGCCACGAGGTGGTCGACGTTCCCGCGCCGCTCGGCCCCGAGGCGTGGCCGCTCTTCGAGACCGTCTGGTACGTGCTCGCGCTCGCCCCGGTCCCGCCGGAGCGGGAGAGCGACCTGCTGCCGCTGACCCGGTTCCTCCGGGCCCGGGGCACGGCCGTCGGCGCCGGCCCGCTGATGGCCGCGCTGGGCGAACTCCAGGCCCAGGTACGCCGCGGCGTGCGCCGTACCGCCGGCTGCGACCTGTTGCTCTGCCCCACCCTGGCCGCCCCGCAGGCGTCGGTGGGGGCGTTCGCCAGCCTCGATCCGGCCGAGGATTTCGACCGGCAGCGGCGGTTTTCGCCGTACTGCGCCATCTTCAACGTCACCGGCGACCCGTCCGTTTCCCTGCCGGTCGGCCGCACAGGCGACGGGATGCCGGTCGGCGTGCTGCTCACCGGCCGGTACGGCGACGACGCGACATTGATAGCCACTGCCGCGCAACTGGAGCACGGCTGTGGCGGGTGGGATCAGCACCCCGCAATCTGGCGGGCGGTCGACTCCGCTAACGTGAACAGCACAAGCGGGGTCGGGCGCGCGTCGTCATGACCGTCCACCCGACCCGGAACATTCCTGGTCTCTCTTTCCGCCTGGGGGCGTTGGGATTGTCTGTTACCGAGACGTTGCTGGTCTTCGTCGGCATCCCGGCGGCCGCCGTGCTGGTGATCGCCGGACTGGCGGCCGCCGGCAGTCGCGGCGGCGGTGGTGGCGGCGCCAAGCGCTACCGGCCGGGCCGGCCCTTCGACTTCACTCCGGTCTGGTTCCTGGGCCGTCCGGAGCAGCTGGCCGACTCGGCCGGCACCGCACTGGCCGCCGGCGCGCAGGCGCCGGCGCTGACCAGCCGCAAGCAGGAGCAGGCCGGCCGGGAGGCGCCGGCCGGTGGAACCGGAGGCGCAAGTGACCGTTGGTGAGAAGCAGGCCGCGACGGGGACGGGTAACCCGCCCGAGGTCCTGGACGGGCCGTTCTCGACCCGTCAGCTGCTCCGCATCGACGAGGCGCTCCGGTTGGCCGACAAGGGCACCGGCCTCGTCTTCTCGGTCTACGTGGGCGGCCTCGACGAGCCGATCCGTGAGCACGCCGAGCGGCTGCACCGGCAGCTCGCCGAGCCGGACAAGTCGGTGCTGATCGCCGTGTCGCCCAACCAGCGGCAGCTCGAGATCGTCACCGGCAAGTACGCGCGCAAGCGCATCCCGGACACGTACGCCAAGCTGGCCGCGCTCTCCATGGTGGCCTCGTTCGGCGGCGGCGACCTGGCCGGCGGCATCATCCAGGGCCTCGACCAGCTCGCCAGCCACGCCGGCAAGGGCTGAGCCCACCCACTCACGACGAAGCCCGGCCCGCGCAACGCGGGCCGGGTTTTCTCGTCCTGTCCAGCGCGGCCAGGTGGACGGGTCGAGCCGCATCGGCCACGGCTCCGTGACCTCGACGGGATCGTCCGGGCCGACGGTGCCCAGCAGGTCGTAGTGGAGGCCCTTGGTCAGCTCGTAGCGGTACACCACCGGCCCGAAGTCACCCCGCTCGATCCGCCAGTATGCCGGGATGGCGGCCTCGGCGTAGAGGGCTGGCTTGGTGAAGCGGTCGTGCCGGCGGCTGTTCGGCGACTCGACCTCGATCACCAGTGCGACATCCGTCGGTTGCGCCCACATCCGGTCCCGGGGGGCACCGGGCTTGAGCACTGTGACGTCCGGGATCAGGTTTCCGCCCGGCACTCGAACGCCGATCTCCCGGATCACCCGCCATCCGTCGGGCGCTGCCTGGCGCAGAGCCATGCGGATGTCGTCCGCCAGCTCGTGATGGTCGGGCCCGGCCGGAGGGGTTACGTGCAGGCTCCCGTCGATGATCTCGTAGCGGTTCCCGTCCTCGGGCAGGTCGAGCAGGTCCTGCTCCCGCCAGTCGCGCTCGGGTGGGCGCCACTCGTAGGTCGGGTGTGCCATCACGTCCACCTCCTCTCCACACGATAACGGCCGGGGCCGGTGCGGGCTCCCACCCACACCGGCCCCGGCCGCGTACTCCTCGATCAGGCGGTCTGCGCGTCGCGGGCGCGGGCCTTCAGGGCGCGGGCCACGCCGTCGCGGCCCTCGGCCACCAGCCGGCGCAGCGACGCCGGGTGACCCTCCTGGGCCAGCCACGCGTCGGTGGCCGCCACCGTGTCGTCCTCGACCAGGTACGCCGGGTAGGCGAGCTGGACGAACTCCTGCGCCGGCTCGCTGTCCCGCTGCGCCCACACCTGGGCCACCGCGGCGAAGTACTTCTCCCGGTAGGGCGCGGTGAGCTCCACCTGCGCCGGGTGGGTGAAGCCCTGCAGCAGCGCCCGGTTGCGCCAGTTCGGCAGCGCCTCCGGGCCGGTGAGCTGCGCCCACACCGCCGCCTTGTTCTCCGCGGTCGGCACCAGCGCGTGCGCGTACGCGGCCTCCCGCTCGCCGCTGGCGGTGCGGTCGCCGGCCAGCTCGGCCTCCACCTCGGCGGCCCCGGCCGCGCCGTTGGCCACCAGCGACTGGAGGACGCTCCACCGCAGCTCGGTGTCCACGGTGAGCCCGGCCGGCACCTCGGCGCCGTCCAGCCAGCCCCGCAGCGTGGCCAGGTCCTCACCGGAGCGGGCCGCGGAGGCGTACGCGCGTGCCCAGGCGAGCTGGAAGCCGCTGCCCGGCTCGGCCGCGGCGAGCGCCGTCCTCGCGGTCCGGGCCAGCTCGGCCCAGCCGGTGGGCGCCCAGGCCGGGTCGGCGTAGAAGGTGAGCGTGGTGGTCGCCTGGCGCAGGGTCGCGGTGACCAGGTTGATGTCGCTCTCCGCCGGCAGCCCGGCCAGCACCAGCGCCACGTAGTCCCGGGCCGACAGCTCGGCGTCGCGGGTCATGTCCCAGGCGGCGGTCCAGCAGAGCGCCCGGGCCAGCGACGAGTCGAAGCCGGCGATGTGCTGCACCACGTTCGCCATCGACCGCTCGTCCAGCCGCAGCTTGGTGTATGTCAGGTCGTCGTCGTTGAGCAGCAGCACGTCGGCGGCGGGCTTGCCGTGCAGCACGGACAGCTCGGTCAGCTCGCCGGTCACGTCCACCTCGACCCGCTCCCGGCGGACCAGCCGCCCGTCGGTCAGGTCGTAGAGGCCCACCCCGATCCGGTGGGTCCGCAGGGTCGGGTGCCCGGCCGGCGCCTCCTGCCGGACCAGCACCCGCTCGTACGCCCCGTCCGCGCCGGTGGTCACCTCGGGCCGCAGCGTGTTGACCTGGGCGGTCTCCAGCCACTGGGCGGCGAACTTGCGCAGCTCCCGGCCGGAGGCCGCCTCCAGCTCGGTGAGCAGGTCGTCGAAGGTGGCGTTGCCCCAGGCGTGCTTGCCGAAGTAGGCCCGCAGCCCGGCCACGAACGGCTCCTCACCCACGTACGCGACGAGCTGCTTGAGCACGCTGGCGCCCTTGGCGTAGGTGATGCCGTCGAAGTTGACCTCGACCGCCTCCAGGTCCGGCATCTCGCAGTAGACCGGGTGGGTGGAGGAGAGCTGGTCCTGCCGGTAGCCCCAGTTCTTCCGGATGGACAGGAAGGTCGTCCAGGCCTCGGAGAAGCGGGTGGCGTGGGTGTTGCACCAGTGGCTGGCCCACTCGGCGAACGACTCGTTCAACCACAGGTCGTTCCACCAGCGCATGGTGACCAGGTCGCCGAACCACATGTGCGCCAGCTCGTGCAGGATCGTGTTGGCCCGCTGCTCGTACTCGAAGTCGGTGACCTGCGAGCGGAAGATGTAGTGCGACTCGGCGTGCGTGACGCAGCCGAAGTTCTCCATGGCGCCGGCGTTGAAGTCCGGCACCCAGAGCTGGTCGTACTTGGGCAGCGGGTAGCGCACCTGGAACTGCTCGTGGAAGAAGTCGAAGCCCTGCTTGGTGATGAGGAACAGGTCGTCCGCGTCCAGGTACTGCGCCATCGAGGCCCGGCAGTAGACACCCAGGTCGATGCCATCGTGGCTGTCCCGCACCTCGTGGTACGGGCCGGCGCACAAGGCGGTGATGTAGGTGCTCATCCGCGCCGACTCGGCGAAGTGGACGGTCTTGAGCGCCTCGCCGGCCGGCTCCTCCCGCTCCACCGGCATGTTGGACACCACGCGCCAGTGCTCGGGGACGGTGGCGTGCCAGGTGTAGACGCTCTTCAGGTCGGGCTGGTCGAAGCAGGCGAAGACCTTCTGCGCGTCCGCCGTCTCGAACTGGCTGTAGAGGTAGGTCTCGCCGTCCACCGGGTCGACGGTGCGGTGCAGGCCCTGCCCGCTGTTGGAGTAGCCGAAGTCGGCGTCGACCACGAGGACGTTCTCGGCGGCCAGGCCGGTCAGGGTGAGGCCCTTCTCCGCCGACCAGCCGGAGAGGTCGACCGGCGAGCCGTTCAGCGTCGCCGACCGCACCGACTCTGCGGCCGTCTCGATGAAGGTGCTCGCTCCCGGCTCGGCGCAGCGGAACCGGACCTCGGTCACCGACCGGAAGGTGTGGCCGTCGGCCTGTACCGCGGTCGACAGGTCAAGCTTGATGTCGTACCCGGTGACGTCGAGCAGGCGGGCCCGCTCGGTGGCCTCGACCTGGGTCAGGTTGCGCACTCCCGGCACTGTTCGTCTCCATCCCACTCGTCTCGCCGCGCCCCGCGGCACCGGCCTCACCGGTCCGCTCGTGACGGCCGGTCCGAAACCGAGTCTTCCATGCACGGTCACCCTTCGGTGGCCGAGGTCACGCTCTCATTCCGGTACCGGTCGATGCGGTGTGGGGTGAGGATCGGAGGGGAAGGCGCCGGAGCTCCGGCGCGTGAAGTCGTGAAGGGATGACACCGTGACCGAACGTGTCGCCGTGGACATGTGGTTCGACCCGCTGTGCCCGTGGGCGTGGATCACCTCCCGCTGGCTGCTGGAGGTCGAGCAGGTCCGGGACGTGGACATCCGGTTCCACGTGATGAGCCTCTCGGTGCTCAACGAGGGCCGGGACCTGCCGGAGCAGTACCAGGATCTGATGAAGAAGGGCTGGGGCCCGGTGCGCGTCTGCATCGCGGTCGAGCAGGCGCACGGCGGGGAGACGCTGGCGAAGCTCTACACCGCGATGGGCACCCGGATCCACCTCGGCAAGGAGGAGCTGGGCCGGGACATGCTGGTCGGCGCGCTCACCGAGGTCGGCCTCGACCCGGCGTTCGCCGACGCGGCCGAGTCGACGGAGTACGACGAGGCGCTGCGGGCCAGCCACGAGGCCGGCATGCGGCCGGTCGGCACCGACGTGGGCACCCCGGTGATCCACGCCCCGGGGCCGGACGGTCGGCAGGTGGCGTTCTTCGGCCCGGTCATCACGCCGGCGCCGAAGGGCGAGGCGGCCGGCCGGCTGTGGGACGGTGTGCTGCTGGTGGCCGGCACGCCGGGCTTCTACGAGCTGAAGCGCACCCGGGAGCAGGGCCCGATCTTCGACTGACCGCGGTGCCCGACGAGCCCCGCGCCGCCCCGTCACCGGGCCGGTGCGGGGCTCGTTTCACCGGGTGTCCCAGCCGGCGGCCCGCCCGGGGCCGCAGCCCGGCAGCTCCTGGAGGCGTTCCCATGGGTAAGCACCGCCGCCTGTCCGACGACGCGCCGGCGACGGAGACCGAGGACTCCGGCGCGACGTACTGGTCGGTGGCCGAGGGCGACTGGCCGGTGGCCGAGATGGCCGACCTGCTGGCCCCGCCGATCGTGGTCGGCGTCGCCCGGGTGGTGGCCACCTCGCGGATGACCCCGCCCGCCGACGCGGGCCTGCCGGCCCGGGCCCCCGGCACGGTGCGCACCAGCGCCGCGGCCGGCCGTCCGGCGCCCGCCGCGACGACGACGGTACGGCTCGCCGCGTCCGGCGGCTCCCGCCCGGCCGCCCCGACGGCGGGTGGGAGCGCGTCCCCCGGCCGCCACCGCACCGGCTGACCGGTCCGCCTTTCATCTGGTGGACGGCGCGCGGGTCCGGCACCGGCGCTCCGGACGGCGCGGGTAGCGTCAGCGGGCATGACGGTCGTGCATCCGATCGCCCGGGCCTGGATCACCACTGGCGGCACCGGCGCGCAGAACTACGACGAGTTCGCCGACGACGCGGAGATCACCGCCATCGTCGAGGCGAACCCGCACAGTGCCCTGGGCATCGAGATGCCCCACCGGGCGCCGGAGAGCCTCGGGAAGTCCTTCCTCGACGCGCTCCCCGACGCGGTGGCCCGCCTCGCCGAGGCCAAGGCGGACGGCAGCTACACCCCGGCCGAGCAGGTCGTGGTCCTCTACCGGATCAGCGCGCCGGGCGAGGAGAACGCGTACGGGCTGTTCGCCATGGTCGACACCGACCAGATCTCCACCCGGGCCGACGAGCCCGGCCTGGTGATCCGCAACGAGGACGTGTTCATCGCCAAGGTGCGGGAGCGGGTCGCCCTGGCCGAGGCGCTGGGTCACCTGCTGTCACCCGTACTCCTGCTCCAGACCGGGCGCGGCGACGAGCTGCACGCCGCGCTCGCGGCGGCCACCGAGTCGGCCGGCGCGCCCGCCGCGACCGACGTGGACCAGGCCGGCCGCACGCACGCCATCTGGCTGCTCGGCCCGGGCCCGGCGCAGGACGAGCTGACCGCCCTGGCCGGCGGCGGCGAGCTGGTGGTCGCCGACGGCAACCACCGCAGCCTGGCCGCGCAGACCGGCGGCTTCCCGCGCTTCCTGTCGGTGATCACCACGCCGGCCTCGGTCGCCATCCAGCCTTACAACCGGCTGGTCAGCGAGCTGACCACCACCCCGGACGAGCTGCTCGACCGGCTCCGCGCCGCCGGCGCGGAGATCACCCCGAGCGCCGGCCCGGTCGACGTCCCGGCCGCCGGCGGCACCGTGCACCTCCACCTCGCCGGCCAGGGGTACGCGGTGCGCCTGCCGCAGGTCGGCGGCGGCCGGCTGGAGAACCTCGACCACGCCCTGGTCGAGCGGCTGCTGCTGCGCAACGCGCTCGGCCTCGACCCGGGCGACAAGCGGATCACCTACGTGGGCGGCGACTACCCGGCGAGCTGGCTCACCGGCGAGGTCGACGCGGGCCGGGCCGAGCTGGCCGTCCTCGTCGCCCCGGTGACCGTGGACGACTTCGTCGCGGTGAACCTGGCCCGGGAGAAGATGCCGCGCAAGAGCACCTGGTTCACCCCGAAGGCGCGGGCCGGCCTGGTCGTCGCCGAGCTTCCCCGCTGAGCGTGTGACGAATCCGCCTCCGTGCCGCCGCCCGCGCGCCGGCCCGGGGGCGGGCCTGTCAGACTGCGCGGTATGCGCGTCTACCTGGGATCCGACCACGCCGGTTTCGAGCTGAAGGTGCACCTCGCCAACCACCTGGCCAAGCAGGGATACGAGGTGGTCGACGTCGGACCGCACGTCTTCGACCCGGACGACGACTACCCGGCGTTCTGCCTGCACACCGGGCAGCGCGTGGTCGACGACCAGGGCAGCCTCGGTGTGGTGATCGGCGGCTCCGGCAACGGCGAGCAGATCGCCGCCAACAAGGTCGCCGGGGTCCGGGCGGCGCTCGCCTGGAACACCGACACCGCCCAGCTGGCCCGCGAGCACAACGACGCCAACATCATCGCGATCGGCGCCCGGCAGCACGCCCTGGACGAGGCCACCGCCCTCGTCGAGGCGTTCCTCACCACCCCGTTCTCGGGCAACCCGCGGCACGCCCGCCGGATCGCCCAGGTCGCCGACTACGAGCAGAGCCGGGAGCTTCCCGACCTGCCCGCCTGACCCGGCAGCGGCGGGCGCGGCCACCGGGTCGCGCCCGTCACCGCCCCGAGCGGGGCAGTTCCTCCCGGGGCACCCAGTTGCGGCGCACGATCACCACCCGGGCCTCGGCCTCGGCCAGGTCCTCGTCGGTCGGCCGGGCCGCGTCCCGCGCCCGCAGCGCCGCCGTCACGCTCACCTGCGAGGAGCCCGAGCCGACCAGGCCGCGCAGCCCCCGCTCGCCCTCGTCGGCGGGCGGCCCCGGGCGCCGGCCCCGCTCGTGCGACTCCGGCTCGGCGCGTCGGACGCCGCGCGGCGACCTGGAGCCGTCGCCGTCGTGCACCCCGGCCGTGCTGGCGCTCGTGCCCTCGGGGTCCGGTGCCGCGCCGTCGCCGTGGTGCCGCAGCCGTCGTCGCCGGCGCTCCGCATCACCCATCACCCGACCGTACCGTTCCCGGTGGGGCGTGGGGGAGTCAGAAGACCTCCATGGGAGCCGGGGCGCGGTGCCAGCCGAACGCGGCGCCCGTGGCCGCCACCGTCCCCGGCACCAGCTCCCGGACCCGGCCGGCGGCCGCGAGCTCGGCCAGGCCGGCGCCGCCCAGGTAGAGCTCGCCGAGGGCGCGGACGTCGCAGGCCAGCCCCGCCGGCGCCGAGGTGGCCGCGCACTCCGCGCCGGACGGGCCGCCGACCAGCCGCCACCGGCCGCCGTTCTCCGGCAGCAGGTCGTCGGTGACCTCGACCACCACGTCGACGTCGGTGGCGTAGCGGCGGGCGGCCAGCGCGGCCGGCACGTCGACGACGCGGACCCAGAGGGCGTCGGCGAGCCGGGCGCCGAGCTGCCGTGGCTCGTCCACCAGCCGGAAGAGCGGCTCGTCCACGGCGGCGATCGGGAAGGACACCCGGCGGGTCAGGTCGATCGAGAGCAGCAGCCGCCACAGCGCCAGGTACGCCTCCGGCCGGGCGGCCACCACCTCGCCCACCTGGACCTCGGCCCGCGGCACGGTGCCGGCCCACTCCTCCTTCGTCCGGTAGAGCGCGTACCCGTCGAGGCCGTCCGGCCCCTCGTGCAGCAGCACCCGGCGCTCGGTGGCGCCGCCCCGCAGCCCCTTCGCGTCGGCGAGCACGTAGTCCCACCAACGCTCGTTCCGCTGCGACCAGCCGGGGCGGTCGGCGCGCACCCGCTCGTACAGCCGGGCCAGCTCGGCCCGGTGCGGCGCCGGCCGGTCCAGGCGGAGGGTGCCCTCGGCGGGCGTGGGGTCCGGCAGGCGCAGCCCGATGGTGTCGCCGGCCAGGAGGAGCCGCTGCGCGGCCAGGCCGTAGCCGAACCGGGGATAGATCCGGCCCTCGCTGGCCCAGAGAACCGCCAGCGGCTCCCGGCCGGCGTCGCGGACCTCGCGGAGCTGCCGGCGCATCAGCCCGGTGAGCAGCCCCCGCCGCCGGTGCGTCGGTGCCACCGACACCATTGTCACGTGCGCGGCCGGCACGCTGGCCCCGGGCGCGGCCAGGTCGCGGGTGAAGGCGCCGGCGTGTGCGACGGCGGTGCCGCCGTCACGGACCAGCAGCGACCGCTCGGGTTCGAACACCCCGCGCTCGATCTCCAGGAGTTCCGGGTCGAAGCCGCCGTGGAAGGCCAGCGACAGCAACGCGGAGATCTCGTCGAAGTCCTCGGCCCGGGGCACCAGCGCGTCAGTCATCCGGTGTGTCTAACCCATCACCTTCGGGGTCGGCACCCTATTTGCCGGCTCGCTACCCTCGGAACCGTGGCCGGCGTCGGTCGAGGGGGAGGGCACGAGATGGCGGACCAGACACAGCCGTGGGCGGAGCGGACGGTCGAGGTGCCGCCGCAGCCCGGCGTGGTGCCCCCGCAGCGGGACGCGTTCCGGCGCGGGGTGGCCGCCGTCGGCCAGCCGCGTACGCCCCGGACCGAGCAGTTCCCCGCCGTCGACCCGAGCGACTGGACCGCCGAGTCGGCCCCCCGACGGCCGATGGGCTGGCACCTCGCCCAGCTCCGCCGGGGCGGGGAGTGGAGCGCGGCCGGCGCCCTGTTCGCCTTCGTCTGCTGGGGCATCTGGGCGATCTCCGGCCGGGGCGACCTGGGCGCCCCGCTGCTCACCTTCGTGCTCAGCCTGCTCACCGCCGTCGGCCTGTTCGCGCTGGCGCGGCTGGTCGGCCGGCTGGTCCTGGAGCGGCAGCTCGGCCGGGTGCGGCGCAGCGCCCGCGGTGCCCACCTGGTGACCGCGCTGTTCCTCGTCGGCGTGGGGGTGGCCTACCTCCAGCAGACCGAGTGGGTGGTCTCCGCCTGGAACTGGGTGACCGGCAACTGAACCGTGGCCGCGGGCGCGGCGGCTTCCCGCCGCCCGCCCGCGCGCCCGGTCGCGGAACGCCGCGACGCCGGTCGTCACTCCACCAGGACGGCGCTCGCATTACCCGGCCGGGCCCGGATCATCCGTCGCCCGGTCGGCTGAGCGGTCACTGCCCCTCGGCGTCGGCCTTCGGGGAGGCGACCCGTGCCGCCGGGTCCTCGACGCCCGGCTCGCCGCCGCCCGGGGCCACCATGCCGTCGTAGTTGTAGACGGTGCCGCCGTCGTGCTGCTTCGTGGTCCGGATGTAGCGGTGGATCATGCCGTCGATCTCGATCTCCAACAGGGCCTGGTCACCCGCGTCCTGGCTGCTGCCGTCCCGGGGACCGCCCACCAGGTACGCCTTCGTGTTCGTCTCCATGTGCCAGCCGTACCCCTGGAGGGTCGGGCGGAAACGGTGACCTCCACCGGCGGAGCCGGGCCGTTCACCGAGCCGGGGCGCTCTTCCGGCGCACCCGACCCGGTGGGCCGTTGCGCCGGCCCGGGCCCGCGGTCAGCATGACGGGATGGGCGCGTATCGATCAGCGTACGAGCGGAGCATCGCCGACCCGGCCGGCTTCTGGCGGGAGGCGGCGGCGGACCTCGACTGGCACCGGGCGTCGGAGCGGATCCTCGACGACAGCGGCGCGCCGCTGTACCGCTGGTTTCCCGACGGCGTGCTGAACACCTGCCACAACGCGCTCGACCGGCACGTGGCCGCCGGCCGGGGCGACCAGCCCGCGCTGATCCACGACAGCCCGGTCACCGGCACGCTCCGCACCCTCAGCTACGCCGAGCTGCTCGCCGAGACCGCCCGGTTCGCCGGTGCGCTGCGTCGGCTCGGCGTCGGCCGGGGCGACCGGGTGCTGCTCTACCTGGCCATGGTGCCGGAGGCGGTGATCGCCATGCTGGCCTGCGCCCGGATCGGCGCGGTGCACTCGGTGGTCTTCGGCGGCTTCGCGGCCCACGAGCTGGCCGTCCGCATCGACGACGCGCGGCCGACCGTGATCGTCGCCACCTCGTGCGGCATCGAGGCGGACCGGGTGGTGCCCTATCACCCGATCCTCGCCGCCGCGCTGGACGAGGCGGCCTACGCCCCGGCGCACTGCGTGATCGTGCAGCGCCCCCAGGAGCCCGCTCCGCTGCTCGCCGGTCGCGACCTGACCTGGGACGAGGTGATGGCCGACGCCGAGCCGGTGGAGTGCGTGCCGGTCGCCGCCACCGACCCGCTCTACATCCTCTACACCTCCGGAACCACCGGCCGGCCCAAGGGCGTGGTCCGGGACAACGGCGGGCACGCCGTGGCGCTGCGCTGGTCGATGCGCAACGTCTACGGCATCGAGCCGGGCGACGTCTTCTGGGCCGCCTCGGACGTGGGCTGGGTGGTCGGCCACTCCTACATCGTGTACGCGCCACTGCTCACCGGCGCGACCACCGTGCTCTACGAGGGCAAGCCGGTCGGCACCCCGGACGCCGGGGCGTTCTGGCGGGTGGTCGCCCAGCACCGGGTGGCCGCCCTGTTCACCGCCCCCACGGCGATCCGGGCGATCCGCCGGCAGGACCCGGACGGCGAGCTCCTGGCCGGATACGACCTGAGCAGCCTGCGCACCCTCTTCCTGGCCGGTGAGCGGCTCGACCCGGACACCTGGGCGTGGGCGGGGGAGCGGCTCGGCGTACCGGTGGTGGACAACTGGTGGCAGACCGAGACCGGCTGGCCGGTGGCGGCCAACCCGCGGGGCCTGGAGCCGCTGCCGATCAAGCCCGGCTCCCCGTCGGTGCCCGTCCCCGGCTACGACGTCCGGGTGGTCGACGGCGACGGCCGGGAGGTGCCGCCGGGCACCGACGGCTCGATCGTGATCCGGCTGCCCCTGCCGCCCGGCTGCCTGCCCACCCTCTGGGGCGACGACGAGCGCTACGTCCGCTCCTACCTGGCCGCCTTCCCCGGCTACTACCTGACGGGCGACGGCGGCCGGTTCGACGACGACGGCTACCTCTACGTGATGGGCCGCACCGACGACGTGATCAACGTGGCCGGGCACCGCCTCTCCACCGGCGCCATGGAGGAGGTGCTGGCGACGCATCCGGCGGTCGCCGAGTGCGCGGTGATCGGCCTGGCCGACCCGCTCAAGGGGCAGGTGCCCAGCGGGTACGTGGTGCTCAGGGCCGGCGCCGAGGTGGACCCGGACGCGCTCGCCGGCGAGCTGGTCGGCCTGGTCCGGCAGCGGATCGGGCCGGTGGCCGCGTTCCGCCGGGTGACCGTGGTGCCGGCGCTGCCCAAGACCCGCTCCGGCAAGATCCTCCGCCGGACGATGCGCGGGCTGGTCGAGGGGCGGGACGAGCCCGTGCCGCCGACCATCGAGGACGCGGCGGCGCTGGCCGTCTTCCGCGACCTCGGCGCTACTCCTTGACGAAGCGGTGGAGCACGAAGTCCTTCTCGGAGCCGCAGGCGATGACCTCGGTGTTCCACGAGCAGGAGTCGCCCCGGACGTCCCTCAGCTCGCCGAGCTGGGCCACCTTGCCCGACCCGGCGCCCACCCCGGCGACGCTGCGGTCGTCCACCCCGCTACCCAGCGGGTCGGCGAAGAGCAGCAGGTTGCCGGCGTCGACCCGGACGGCCACCCCGTCCTCGTCGTCGAGCACCTTCGTCCCGTCCGGCGCGAAGAGCGTCGCCGCCGGCTCGGGGTAGAGCCGCCGGGCCAGCACCCGCTCACCGACCGGCACCAGTTGGGTCATCCCCGGCGCCGCCCACCGCTTCACGCCCTGACCCTCCGTGGCCGCCACCACGGCGGCGGTCTTGTCGTCGGAGTTGGTCACCTCCAGCAGGCACGCCCGGTGCTCCCCGCACGGCGCGAGCGCCTTCGCCTGCCGGTCGTCGTCCTCCGCGGTGTAGAGCACGCTCGGCTGTGCCTGCTTCCCCAGGTCGTAGGCGAGCAGCCGGCCGTCGTCGCCCGCCACGTAGAGCCGGTCCTCGTGGGCGGCGACCAGGTCGTCCGGCTCCGCCACCGCCTTCCAGCCGCGGACCACCCCGCCGGAGCCGAGGTCGATGAGCCGGACCGACCTGTCCGCGCTCACCTGCACGAGCCGCTCGACCGGGCCCTGCTCCGGGTCGCGGGGCGAACCGTTGCCGTACCCGGGGCCGGACACCGCCTCGTCGGTGGTCACCGGGTGCACGCTGTCGCGCGTGCCGCCGTACTCGTCGGTCAGGTCGGCCAGCGACCACTTCTCGTCGCCGTTGCTCAGCTTGAGTCCGACCAGCCGCTTCCGCTCGTGGTCGGTGACCGCCACCACGTCCCTGCCGACGAACAGCTCGTCGTCCCCGTGCACGGTGTGCTGCCAGCGCGGCTTGCCGGATCCGCCGTCGAGCACCTCCAGCTGGCGCGGGGTGCTGCTGCCCGCGGCGTCCGCGAGCAGCGCCACCGCGCCGGGCAACGCGACCACGCCGGCCCACTGGTCGGCCGTCGTGGCGCTCTCCTTGCGCCACAGCACCCTGCCGGTGTTCGCCTCGACGGCCACCACCGCCAGCCGGTCGTCCTCGCGCGGATAGGCCAGGTAGGCCCGGTTGCCCGCGACCGCCGTGAACATCTCCACCGGTCGCTCACTGCCCGCCGCGACCCGCGTGCCCTTGCCGAACGCCTCGAAGTCCAGCTCCGGGTGGCGGTCCCGGGTCAGGTAGAGGACGGTCGCGGTGGCCACCCCGGCGACGGCCGCCACCGCGCCGACCGAGATCCACAGCGCCCGTCGGCGCCGGCCACCGCCGCTCGGCGCGGCCGGCGACCCGGGCGTCCCGTTCCCGGGTACGCCGGGCCAGCCCGGCCATGCGCCCGGCTGGTGCGGGATTCCGGGGGCCCGCGGAGGCGCGCCGGCCACCGGCGAGCCGTGCGGAGGCAGCGCGGGTGCGGGCGTACCCGGGGCGGGTGAGAGCGGGGCCACGGCGGTGCCGTGCGGGGCGGCGGCGAGCGGCGTGCCCTGTGGTCCGGGGGCGACCCGCGTGCCGTGCGGGCCGGCGAGCGCCGCGCCCTGCGGGGCCGGCTGCGGCGGCCCGGCGGCGACGGTGGTGCCGTCCGGCGCGGCGGCCGGGGGGACGGGTGTCCGCTGGTCGGCGGCGGGCGGCATTCCGGCGGGCAGCGTGCCGGCGGAACCGGGGTCGAGCAGCGTGCCGGCTGGGCCGGCGCCCGGTGACGCGGCGGCCGTCGGGCCCGCGGGGGCGGCGCCGACCGGGGCCAGCGGCAGCGGCGGTGCGGCCGGCCGGTTGCGGCGCAGCGGCAGGTCGGTCAGCGCGCCCTCGGCGACCGGCAGCTCGGGCTGCTCCAGCACGGTGGGTGCGATCCCCAGCTCGCCGTGGAGCAGCCGCGCCACCAGCGGGATCCGGGACGAGCCGCCCACCAGGAACAGCCCGGCGAGTCGCTCCGGGGTCAGCCCGGCCGCGGCGATCACCCGCCGGGTCTCGGCGACCGCCCGCCGTAGCAGCGGGCCGGCCACCCCCTCCAGCTCCGCCCGCGTCAGCGACACCGCGGCCGGCACCCCCGGCACCGCCACCGGCGCCGCCGTGGTGCGGGACAGCATCTCCTTCGCGCCCCGGACGTGCTCGACGAACTGGAGCCGCTCCCGCCACTGGGTGGTGTCGGCCGGCTCGCTCAGCCGCGCCCACTGCGCCGGGTGGGTGGCGGCGATCCGCGTACCGACCAGCGCGAGCAGGGCGGCGTCGAGGTCCAATCCGCCCAGGTCGTCGAGGCCACCGCAGGAGATCACCGTGAAGCCGGAGTCGCCCCACGGGTCCGCGCCCTCGTTGCGGACCACGGCGACGTCCAGGGTCCCGCCGCCGAAGTCGAAGACCGCCACCGACTCGCCGACCGGCACCGGCCGGCGCAGCACCTCGGTGTAGTAGCGGGCCGCCGCGACCGGCTCGCGCAGCAGCCGGGTGCCGGGCGGGATCGGGCCGGAGAGGGTGTGCTCGGCCGCCGACGGCCAGCCGGCCAGGGCGAGCGCCTCGGCGAGCACCTGCCGCCGGTCGGCGTCCCAGGTGGCCGGGCAGGTGACCACCGCGGGCGGCAGGAAACCGAGCGCGTTCACCGCGGCCTCGCCGACCGCGCGCAGCACCGCGCCGAGCAGTTCGGCCGGGGTGCTCCGGCGGTCGCCGAGCGTCACCTCCGGCTCGTCGACGCGGCGCTTCGGGTTCGGCTCGTAGCGGTCGGGATCGGCGTGGGCCAGCCGCAACGCGTCCCGCCCGACGTGCAGGCGCCCCTCGGTGTCGGCGTACACACCGGACGGCAGGATCGGCTCGCCGTCCACCAGCAACGGCCGCGTACGCCCGTCCGGCCAGCGCAGCACGGCCACGGTGTTCGAGGTGCCGAGGTCCACGCCGAGGGCGAAACCGTCCCGCTGGCCTGACATCCGTCGCTACCTCCACCCGACGAGGGGATGTCCGGCCCCGCATCGTACGCATTCCCCGCCGCCCGGAGATCTCCGGCGCGCTACCCCCGAGCGAGGTTCCGGCAGCGGTCCGGGAAAGCCCGACCTGCCCTCGTTTGCCGCTGTCCGCCTGGGCGGGGAAGGCGCGTGCCGACCGGCCGTCGACGACGGCTGGCCCGCGTGGGTGCCCGGATCCGTCACCGGGTGGGCCCCTGGCCGCTGCCCGCACCGTAGGACCTGCCCGGGGAAATGAGAGCGGCCCAGGTGCCGCGATCATGCGGTCTGCCTGGGCCTTCGTCTGGTGGAGCGGGCGACGGGAATCGAACCCGCACCGTCAGTTTGGAAGACTGAAGCTCTGCCATTGAGCTACGCCCGCGTGCGCCCCGCTCTCGCGGCACGCGCCCGACAGCCTACCGAATCCCGGAACCGGACGCGCAGCCGCGTACCGCGCGCCGCACCGACCCGTTCGCCTCCCCGAGATCGACACCACCTCGCCGAGGTCGCGCCTTCCGAGCGCCCCGGATACCGCCACTTCGCCGAGGTGGCGCCGGGCGGCACGCCGCGCCGGCCGGGCGCGGACGGCCCGGGGCGAGGCGCGGCGCGCGCCCCGGTGCCCGTCCGGCGGGCCCGGACGGCATACACTTCTCGTCGCCACGGGGTGTGGCGCAGCTTGGTAGCGCACTCGCTTTGGGAGCGAGGGGCCGTGGGTTCAAATCCCGCCACCCCGACTGTCGTTCGCGCCGGGTCGCCCGGGAACCGCCGATTTTTTCCGCGCGGTACCCGGGCGCTGCCGATGCCGCAGGCCGGCTCGCCTACACTCGATGCGCGCAATCACGCCCAGACTCAACTGAGATCCGTCAAGGAGTACGCCTGTGAAGAGCACCGTCGAGACTCTGAGCCCGACGCGCGTGCGGCTCGCCATCGAGGTGCCGTTCGTCGAGCTCGAGCCGAGCCTCAGGAAGGCGTACCGGGAGATCGGCCAGCAGGTCCAGGTTCCCGGCTTCCGCCGGGGCAAGGTTCCCGCCGCAGTGATCGACCAGCGGGTGGGCCGGGGCACCGTCCTCAACGAGGCGGTGCAGGAGGCCATCCCGCAGAACATCCTGGCCGCGGTCCGCGAGCACGACCTGAAGACGCTCGGCCGCCCGGAGGTCGAGATCACCGAGTTCAACGACGGTGACTCGCTCAACTTCACCGCCGAGGTGGACGTCCGCCCGGAGATCACCCTGCCGGACCCGGCCACCATCGAGGTGACCGTCGACGAGATCCAGATCGCCGACAGCGAGATCGACGAGCAGGTCAACAGCCTGCGCGAGCGGTTCGCCACGCTGAAGACCGTCGAGCGGGCCGCCCAGGAGGGCGACTACGTCCAGATCGACCTGAACGCCACCGTCGACGGCGAGGACGTGCCGGGCGGGCAGGCGAGCAACATCTCGCACGAGGTCGGCAGCAAGCAGCTCCTGCCGGGCCTGGACGAGGCGCTGGTCGGCCTGGCCGCCGGCGACAGCACCACCTTCTCCACTCAGCTGGTCGGCGGCGACTACGCGGGCCGGGACGCCGACGTGGCGGTGACCGTCCGCACGGTCAAGGAGAAGGAGCTGCCCGAGCTCAACGACGACTTCGCCCAGCTGGCCAGCGAGTTCGACACCATCGAGGAGCTGCGCAACGACCTGCGCGAGCGGGTCACCCGCGGCAAGCAGGTCGAGCAGATCTACGCCGCCCGGGACAAGGCCCTCGAGCAGATGGTCGCCGCCGCCGAGGTGCCGGCGCCGGAGGGTGTCGTCAAGGAGGAGGTCGAGAGCCGCAAGGCCGCGATGGTCGACCAGCTCGAGCGCATCGGCGCCTCCCTGGAGGAATACCTCGCCGCGGAGGAGAAGACCGAGGAGCAGATCGACACCGAGCTGACCGAGGCCGCCACCGACGGCGTCAAGATCCAGCTCCTGCTGGACACCCTGGCCGACGCCGAGGACGTCCAGGTCTCCGACGACGAGTTCGGCCACGAGATCGTCCACCGCGCCCAGCGCGCCGGGATGGCCCCGCAGCAGTACTACGACCAGCTGGTCCGCTCCGGCGCCGCCCAGGCCGTCTTCGGTGACGTCCGCCGGGGCAAGGCGCTGGCCTCGGTGATGGAGAAGATCAAGATCAAGGACTCGGCGGGCAACGAGGTCACCCTCGACGCGCTGCGTGCCCAGAACGAGGCCGAGCACGACCACCAGCACTGATCGTCGGGTGTCGGCCGCCGTCCCGCGCTGTGCGCCGGGCGGCGGCCGAACCCTTTTCCGGGTACGCCCTCAGGGTGACTGCGCTGAGAGCGAACAGTGCCCCGACCGGGAGTACGGCCCCCGGCTGAGCGGTTAGTGTCGGGTAGGACGGTACGGAGAGCGAAGGGCTGCCATGACCGACATGCACATCCCCAAGAAGTCGCTCCGGGCGATCGAGGCCCGCGGTGGCGACTCCATTGGCAACCTCGACGACTCGGTCTACAACCGGTTGCTCAAGGAGCGGATCATCTTCCTGGGCAGCGAGGTGACCGACCAGGTCGCCAACCGCATCTGCGCGCAGCTCCTGCTGCTCGCGGCGGAGGACCCGGACCGCGACATCAACCTCTGGATCAACTCGCCGGGTGGCTCGGTCTACTCCGGCATGGCGATCTACGACACCATGCAGTTCATCGACAACGACGTGTCGACGGTGGCCATGGGCATGGCCGCGTCGATGGGCCAGCTCCTGCTCTGCGCCGGCACCAAGGGCAAGCGCTACGCCCTGCCGCACGCGCGGATCATGATGCACCAGCCCTCCGGTGGCCTCGGCGGCACCGCGTCGGACATCGCGATCCAGGCCGAGCAGATGCTCTACACGAAGCGCATGTTCCAGGAGCGGGTCGCCCACCACACCGGCCAGAGCCAGGCGCAGATCGAGGCGGACTCGGACCGGGACCGCTGGTTCACCGCCCAGGAGGCCATGGACTACGGCTTCATCGACAAGGTGATCATCGGGGCCGCGCAGGTTCCGGATGGCGCCGGGACCCTGAGCTGAGGAGCTGACGATGACCGACCTGAGCCTGCCGCCCCAGTTCGCGGCCGTGCACAACCGCTATGTCCTGCCGTCGTTCGTCGAGCGCACGTCGTACGGGATGAAGGAGTCCAACCCGTACAACAAGCTGTTCGAGGACCGGATCATCTTCCTCGGCGTCCAGGTGGACGACGCGTCCGCCAACGACGTGATGGCCCAGCTGCTGACGCTGGAGGGCACCGACCCGGACCGCGACATCATCATGTACATCAACTCGCCGGGTGGCTCGTTCACCGCCATGACGGCGATCTACGACACCATGCAGTACGTCCGCCCGGACATCCAGACCGTCTGCCTCGGCCAGGCGGCCAGCGCGGCGGCGGTGCTGCTCTCGGCGGGCACCCCGGGCAAGCGGATGGCGCTGCCCAACTCCCGGATCATCATCCACCAGCCGGCCACCGAGGGCGGCTACGGCCAGGGCTCGGACATCGAGATCCAGGCCCGGGAGATCCTGCGGATGCGGACGCAGCTCGAGGACATGCTGTCCCGGCACTGCAACCGCCCCATCGAGCAGGTCCGCAAGGACATCGACCGTGACAAGATCATGACGGCCGAGGAGTCCAAGGAGTACGGGCTGGTCGACACGATCCTGACCAGCCGCAAGAAGGGTCTGCTGGCGTCTCACGCCGCCAGCTGAGCAGTGCGAGGTCGGAGGTCGGTCGGGGCGTCGTTCCCGGCCGACCTCTGACACACCCGTTTTGGGGGTCGGAGAAACCTCCGGCAGCGGGTAACGTCGGGTCTGTGCCGCTTCGCTGGGTCGGACCGGCGAGGTGGGACGACAGGACGGACGGGCGCGCGGCGCCCGCAGGTCAGGGCCGGCGTACCGGCCGACGAGTGCAGGGAGAACGTAGGTGGCACGGATCGGTGACGGCGGCGACCTACTGAAGTGCTCCTTCTGTGGCAAGTCGCAGAAGCAGGTCAAGAAGCTCATTGCGGGCCCCGGGGTCTACATCTGCGACGAGTGCATCGATCTCTGCAACGAGATCATCGAGGAGGAGCTGGCCGAGTCCGGCGAGGTGAAGTGGGAAGAGCTTCCCAAGCCGATGGAGATCTGCCAGTTCCTCGACAACTACGTCGTCGGTCAGGAGCAGGCCAAGAAGGCGCTCGCCGTCGCGGTCTACAACCACTACAAGCGGATCCAGGCCGAGGCCGCCGGCGCCCCGGGTTCGGGCAGCGACGGCGTCGAGCTGGCCAAGTCCAACATCCTGCTGCTCGGCCCGACCGGGTGCGGCAAGACCCACCTGGCGCAGACCCTGGCCCGGATGCTCAACGTCCCGTTCGCGATCGCCGACGCCACCGCGCTCACCGAGGCGGGCTACGTCGGAGAGGACGTGGAGAACATCCTCCTCAAGCTGATCCAGGCCGCCGACTACGACATCAAGCGCGCCGAGACCGGGATCATCTACATCGACGAGGTCGACAAGATCGCCCGGAAGTCGGAGAACCCGTCGATCACCCGGGACGTCTCCGGTGAGGGCGTGCAGCAGGCGCTGCTGAAGATGCTCGAGGGCACGGTGGCCAACGTGCCGCCGCAGGGCGGGCGCAAGCACCCGCACCAGGAGTTCATCCAGATCGACACCACAAACGTGCTGTTCATCTGCGGTGGTGCCTTCGCCGGCCTCGACCAGATCATCGAGGCCCGCACCGGCTCCGGCGGCACCGGCTTCGGCGCCCGGCTCCGGTCGGTCTCCGAGCGGTCGACCGACGACATCTTCAGCCAGGTCATGCCGGAGGACATGCTCAAGTTCGGGCTGATCCCCGAGTTCATCGGCCGGCTCCCGGTGATCACCAACGTGCGCAGCCTCGACCGCAGCGCGCTGGTCCGCATCCTCACCGAGCCGCGCAACGCCCTGGTCCGGCAGTACCAGCGCCTGTTCGAGCTGGACGGCGTCGAGCTGGAGTTCGAGCAGCCGGCGCTGGAGGCGATCGCCGACCAGGCCATGCTCCGCGGCACCGGCGCCCGCGGCCTGCGGGCGATCATGGAAGAGGTCCTGCTCTCCGTGATGTACGAGGTGCCGAGCAACCCCGACGCCGCCCGGGTGCTGATCACCCGCGAGGTCGTCCTGGAGAACGTGAACCCGACCATCGTGCCCCGCGAGTTCACCGGCCGGCGGGCCCGCCGGGACCGCGAGGAGAAGTCGGCCTGACCGCCGCCGCGACCGCGCCCGGGTCAGCTCGGGCGCGGTCCGCGTGACCGGGTCCGCCGGTCCCACTCGCCCGACGGGGTGACCGCCACCATCACCAGCCGCGCCGGTTCGTCGCCCGCGGCGCGGTAGCCGTGCTCGCGGTCGGCGTGGAACTCCACCGTCTCGCCGGCGCGTACCTCGTGGTCGACGCCCTCGACGGTGACCGTGACGGTCCCGTCCAGCACGTGCAGCACCTCCCGGGTGCCGCGCGGGTGGTCGGGAGAGTGGTGCGCCTCGCCGGGCTGCAACCGCCAGTCCCAGAGCTCGACCAGGTCGGGCTCGCCGAGGCCGCTGAGCAGCCGCGCGGTGCCGCCGTGCTCGCCCCGCCACAGCACCGGCGCGTCGCCGGCCCGGGAGACCCGCACGGTGCTCTCCTCCGCCGGTTCGAGCAGCCGGGCGATGTTGACGCCGAACGCGTCGGCGACCCGGCAGAGGGTGCCCACGCTCGGGTTGGTCCGCGCCCCCTCGATCTGCACGAGCATGCCCTTGCTCACCCCGGAGCGGCCGGCCAGTTCCTCGAAGGACCAGCCGCGGGCGGCCCGCAGCTCGCGTACCTGTCGGGCCACCGCGGAGGTCACCGCGCCCACCCGCCCTCCGGCGTCGGTCATCACACTATCCTTCGCGGTCAATATTGTGGTACGACTGCCTGATGTTCCCCATTGTGCTCGCCGCGGTCTCCGCGGTCGCGTTCGGCACGGCCGACTTCTCCGGCGGCAAGGCGTCCCGCCACGCCGACCCGATCGCGGTGACCGTGGTGTCGCAACTGCTCAGCGTCCCGCTGCTGCTCGCCCTCGTGCTGATCGTGCCCGGCACGCCGAGCCCGCTCGACCTGGCCTGGGGGCTGCTCGCCGGGGTGGCCGGCGCGGCCGGCGTGATGCTGCTCTACAAGGCCCTGGCCGGCGGCATGATGGCGGTCGTCGCACCGGTCACCGCGATCACCGCCGCGGTCGTCCCGATCGTCGCCGGGCTGGTCACCGCCCACTCCCCGGGCGCCCTCGCGCTCGCCGGCGCCGGGCTCGCCGTGGTGGCCATCGCGCTGGTCAGCCTGGGGGAGGGCGGTGCCAGGGGAAGGGCGTCCGGCCGGCTGATCGGCATGGCGCTCGGCGCCGGGCTGCTCTTCGGGATCTTCTTCGCGCTGCTCGGCCAGGCCGACGAGGGCGCCGGCATGTGGCCCGTGGCCGCGGTACGGGTCAGCTCGATCGCCTTCGGTCTCGCGCTCGCCGTGCGCACCGGTGTACGCCTGCGGCTCGCACCGCGGGTGCTCCGCTGGGCGGCCGCGGCCGGCCTGCTGGACTCGGCGGCCAACGCGCTCTTCCTGGCCGCCGCCGGCCGGGGGCACCTCAGCGTGGTGGCTGCCATCGCCGCCCTCTACCCGGCGAGCACCGTGCTGCTCGCGCTCGCGGTCGACCGGGAACGGCTCCGTCCGGTGCAACTGGCCGGGCTCGGTTTCGCCGCCGGCGCGCTCGTGCTGGCGAGCGTCTGAGCCCTGTCGCCGCCCGCCGCCCGCCCGTACGCTGAGCGTCATGCGCGTCGCCGTCTGTCAGCTCAACGCCCGTGACGACCGGACCGCGAACCTCGCCGCCGCCGAGGCCCTGCTGACCAGGGCCGCGGCGGCCGGCGCGGATCTCGCCGTCCTTCCGGAGTACGTCGACTACCTCGGCCCCGCCGCCGGCATGCCCCCCGCCGAACCGGTCGACGGCGTGGTGGGGCGGTTCTTCGCCGACGCCGCCCGCCGGCTCGGCATGTGGGTGATCGCCGGCTCGTTCCACGAAGCCGGGCCGGACCCCGAGCACACCTGGAACACCTCACTGGTCTTCGACCGCGACGGCGCGCTCGCCGCCAGCTACCGAAAGATCCACCTGTACGACGTCGAGATCCCCGGCCGCGTCTCCTACCAGGAGTCGGCCACGGTGGCGCCGGGTGAGAAGCCCGTGGTGGTCGACGTCGAGGGGCTCCGGGTCGGCCTGTCGATCTGCTACGACCTCCGGTTCCCCGAGCTCTACCGCCAACTGGCCGCCGACGGCGACGCGGAGCTCCTGGTGGTGCCGGCGGCGTTCATGATGCACACCGGGCGCGACCACTGGGAGGTGCTGCTCCGGGCCCGGGCGATCGAGAACCAGTGCTATGTGGCGGCCGCCGGCCAGACCGGCGACCATGAGCCGGGCCGGACCTGCTTCGGGCGCAGCATGGTGGTGGATCCGTGGGGGACCGTGCTCAGCCAGGTGGCCGACGGCCCGGGTCTCGCCGTCACCGACCTGGACATGGACCGGCTGCGGACGATCCGCGTCGAGGTGCCGAGCCTCGCCAACCGGCGGCTCTGAGCCCGCTCAGCTCTCCAGGAGCACGCCGACCCCCGCTCAGCTCTCCAGGAGCACGCCGACCACGGTGAAGCCGGCGATCGCCGCCGCGGTGACGAGCAGGGCCGTGGTCATCCGCGAGGGGCCGCGCCGGACGAGCCGTCCCACCGACGCCACGACGACGACGAGCACGAAGGCGCCGATGACCAGCTGCCAGAACGGCAGCAGGAGCCCGAGCAGGGCCTCCTCGGCGAGCGTCGCCGCCGGCAACCGGGACACGTCATCCATGCCAGACACTCTGGCATGGATGAGCCCGCGGTGGTCCGGTCCGATCCCCGCTTCCGCCGGCGGAGTCCCGCGCGGACGCTCCGCGCCGGCAATGACGATCATTGATTTGCCTTCTCGGAGCCGTCCGCGTAACTTTCTCTCTGCACGCGGGAGGCCGGACAAACCGGCCGAGAACGGGCGCCAGGCTGGTGGCGGTGACGCCGAGCCAGACTGAGGATCGGGCGGTGCGAGTGACTCCGGGAAACACGGGGTTGCGATCGCGAAGCCGACCGGGTAGAGTTCGAAAGCCGGCAGGGAGCCGGGCGGGTGGCCGCGAGAGCGGCGATCGGCCGGTCCGCCGGAACCCACGACAGCAACGACCGCCATCTACGGCGTGCGTCAGCGTGGATCGGACCGTACCAAGTTGATCACCTCGAACACGAGGTTGACAGCGAGGAACGGCCCGGGTAAGTTAGAGAGG